>NZ_JBSFTU010000017.1:0-125037 GCF_053591435.1 Streptomyces sp. NPDC003027 | reverse complement strand
GGGGTGGCGCCGGTCTGCGGGGTGATGCCGGGCTCCAGGACGAGGTCGGCCCACTCCCCCGCCTCGACACCCCCGGTGGCGGCGGCGGCCGGGGATGCGGTGGCCAGGCTCCCCACGGTCAGGGCGGCGGGCAGGGCGAGAGCGGCACCGAGAAGGCTGCGGCGGTTCTGCGACATGGTCGATCGACTCCTTGACGAAGCGTGAGAAGAAAAGGGAAGAGAAGAGGGGCCTGGGGGTCAGCGCCAGACGGCGCTGAAACTGTCCAGCTGCGCCCAGGTGATGACGCTGTCGCTTCTCCCGCCGTAGACGCGCAGCTGCCGGTCCGTGCTCGCCTCGACGCGGGCGACGCACACACCGCCGGTGCTGTTGCGGGGCGCGGTGGCGCGCGTGGTCATGGTCGGGGTGAGCGTGTCCGGCAGCGTGGCGATGACGGCGTCCGTGGCGAAGGAGCCCTTGACGCCGCCGCTGAGCTGGAGCGTCGTCGTCCCGGCGATGGAGATCAGCCGGCCCTGGGGAGCGTTCCGGTCGGCGGTGACACCGGCGGCCAGGGTGAGCGGCTGCCAGTCGGTGAGGACCTTCACGCCGTCGACCTCCGGCGCCCCGGAGAGGAACATGATGGTGCAGGTGCGCGGGCCCTCCAGCTCTCCGGCGAAGCCGAAGTAGAGGTGCGGCACGCCGTCGTGGATCGCGACGGTCATGCCCTCGGGCTCACGGAAGGCGAGCCCGGGCGCGGCCACACAGAGCCGCTGGTCCAGGATGGCGCCGGTGGCCCAGTCGACGGCGGTCAGATAGGTGTTGCCCGGCGGCGGGTTCTGGGGGTAGTGGACGGGGTCGATGGGCATGCCGGAGAGCATGTACAGGACGCCGCCGTGGGAGGTGTAGCCCTGGAACCAGCCGTTCTGGTCGGGATGCGGGATGCGCTGGATCGGCTCCCACACGCCGGCCGACGCCTTGGCCAGGTCGTACCGCTCGAAGTAGTTCTCGTCGCCCACGGTGAAGCGGATCACGAGCTCGCCGGCGCTGCGGTCGATCGTGCAGGTGACGAACTCGGCGCCGGGTGCGGGCCGGTACGGGGTGGCGTGGAGGGAGGAGCCGTGATCCAGGACCGTGCCCGAGCGGAACTCGAAGTGGGTGACCGCCGTTCCGAACCCCTGCTTCTTGCTGTTGGGCCGGGACGCGGTCTCGGTCCACAGATGGACGACCCCGGCCCGGTTCTCCACGCCGAGGGCGACGCCGTGCCCGAAGCCGCGCAGATACATGTGCCCGGTGATCGCGCCGGACCGGTTCAGCCGGGTGACGCACAGGTCGCCGTGCTCGTTGCGGACGGCGTAACTGAGCGGCTCGGTCTCGTCGGGCAGCTGGATCCCGCCCCCCATCAGCTGGGTGACGAAGATGTCGCCCGACACGGGGTCGAAGCCGAACGACTGCATGACCGTGCCGTTCTTCAGCGGGCGCCGGTGGAGCAGTTTGCCCACCGGCCCCGCGAGGTCTATCCGTCCTTCGATGGTGACGCTCAACGCTGCCGCTCCTCGGTGTACTTCCGGCGTTTCCCGCCGAGAGAGGCGCAGTCTGCCAAACGGTCCGCCGGCGGTCGGGGGCGGGTGCCGGGGCGCCGAGGTGTGCCACCACCCGCCCGGGCCCCGGCCCTTCACCGGCCGGGGCCCGGTACGGCGGTCAGACGACGGTCACTGCCCCATCTCGTACGCCCCGGCGAGCGCCTCGACGCGCTCCCACACGCGGCCCGAGCGGGCCTCGTCGACGACGGGGCGGCGGACCGCGTCCAGGGCCCAGCGCTGCTGCTCGGCGGTGGCGGAGTCCTTGCCGTGGAGCTCGACGGCGTGCGCGGAGAAGTCGCGTACGAGGACGCCGAACAGCTCGTCCAGGACGTCCGCGTCCAGTCCGGTCAGACGCGCCTGCTCCAGGATCAGCTGGCCGTGGACGACGAGCGCGAAGAGCTGGCCGACCGCGAGGAGGAGGTCGAGGTCCCGGCTCTGCTCCTCGTCGGGCGCGGCCGTGGTGACGAACTCGCACAGGGCGTCCGCCTGCTCGCGGAAGCGGCGGACGTTGGGGATGTCGGCGTACGCGTCGTAGGCGGGGCGCCAGTCGTGGAAGCGTACGGAGCCCAGGCCGCGGGCCGGTCCCTGCTGGAAAAGGAAGGCGTCGTCGGCCGCGTCGAGGCGGGTGGGCACGGGCGCGTACTCGGCGGGGTTCAGCAGGTGGTTCCGCATGAACTTGAGGATGAGCGCGAGGTTGACGTGGACCGTGCCCTCCAGCTTGGGCAGCCCCCGGATCTCGATCGCGGCCTGTGCGAAGTAGTTGTCCTTCTCGAACCCCTTGGCCGCGATGACGTCCCACATCAGGTCGATGACCTTCTCGCCCTCCGTGGTCACCTTCATCTTCGTCATGGGGTTGAAGAGCAGGTAGCGGCGGTCGTCGGGGCCGGCGGAACGGAAGTAGTCGACGGCGCGGTCGCTGAAGAGCTTCATGCCGACGAGGCGGACGTACGCGTCGGTCAGCTCGCGGCGCACATGCGGGAAGGCGGTGACGGGCCGGCCGTAGAGGATCCGCTGGTGCGCGTGGGTGACGGCCTCGTACATCGCGTGCTCGCAGATGCCGATCGAGGCGGTGCAGAGGTTGAACTTGCCGACGTTGACGGTGTTGAGCGCGGCGTCGAAGGCGGCACGGCCCGTGTGCAGGACGTCCTCCGGCCCCACGGGGTAGTCCTCGAGCCGGAACTCGCTGACGTACTTGGAGGAGTCGACGACGTTCTTCACCAGGTGGTAGGCCGGGTGGCGGCTGTCGGCGGCGAAGAAGACGTATCCGTCCGGTCCTTCGACGTCGGTGCGGCGGCCGAAGACGGAGACGAGTCCGGCGGCGTTGCCGTTGCCGATGTAGTACTTGGAGCCGGTGGCACGGAAACCGCCCTGGCCGTCGGGCTCCAGAAGCATGTCGGTGGAGTAGATGTCGGCGCCGTGGGCCTTCTCGGAGAGGCCGAAGGCGAACACCTCCCCTTCGGAGAGGAGTTCGGCGGCGCGGGTGCGGGCGGCGGCGTTGTCGCTCTGCCACACCGGCCCCAGACCGAGGATGGTCACCTGCCAGGCGTACCAGTAGTCGAGCCCGTAGAAGCCGAATATCTCGTTCAGGGCGGCGATCCGGGCGGTGTCCCAGCGCTTGTCGCCGTTGTCGCCGGCGGCGGAGGCGGGGGTGAGGAAGGTCGCGAACAGCCCTTCCTTGGCGGCGAAGGCGAGGAAGTCCCCCAGCCAGGCACGGGAACGGTAGTCCTCGATCAGCCGGCGCTTGCCGCGGTCCTCGAACCAGTCGACGGTGGCGCGCAGCAGTCGCCGGGTCTCGGGGTCGAAGTGCGCCGGGTCGTACGTACGGGGGTTGAACAGCAGCGGGTCGGTCATGGTGTCCGCCTTTCCGGCGTCGGGTCGTCGCGTTCGAATCGGTCAGAAGGAGGCGAGTCGAGTCGAACCAGGTCGAGGCTGGTCGAGTCGTCGGCTTCGAGGGGTGAAGGGGTGCGGGAGACGAGGGCACGCGGGGGCTCGCCCCGGCCTGCTCATCGCTCGGTCGGGCCGAGCCTGCGGAGCGTGTCCAGTACGTCGTCGAGCCAGGCGAGCGTCATCCGCTCGTACGCGATGCCGCCGCGCAGCACCACGTGCTGGAGCTCCCGCCCCGCGTCGGGTGTCCCGCTGGGCCCCGGGGCCTGCGCTCCGGTGAAGTCCCGCAGCTCTCCGGCGAGATACCGGGCGAGCCGGTCGGTGTGCGCCTGATGGTGCCGCTCGACCTCGCGGATCAGCGCGGCGGGATCGTCGAAAGCCGCGCCGCGGATCTTCACGGCGAGGTCGTGGCGGACGCTTTCGGGTTCGATCGGCTCGTGCAGCCACTGGGACAGGGCGTCCCGCCCCAGGGGGGCGACGGAGTACTCCTTCTTGTCCGGGCGGCCCTGCTGCGGCACCTCCCGGACGTCCACCCAGCCCTCGGCCTCCATGCGCTTGAGCACGCGGTAGATCTGCTGGTGGGTGGCGGTCCAGAAGTAGCCGATGGACCGCTCGAACCGCCGGGCCAGCTCATAGCCGGAGCCCGGCTTCTCCAGCAGCGACACGAGGATCGCGTGTTCGAGTGCCATGCCCCGATCTTCGTATGCAACGAGTTGCATACACAAGCGGCGCGGCCTTCGATGAGACACGACTCACGCCGTGGTGCGCGCAGGCTCAGCCGCCCAGCGGTGTGTGGGCCGGTGGTACCGCTTCCCCGGCCGGGGGCGGGCCGGGCGGGGTGCCGTCGCCGAACGGCCGGCCGCCCAGCGCCGCGCGGCCGTGCGGGGTGAGCCAGCCCGACAGGTCCGGGCCCGCCGGGACGATCCCGGTCGGGTTGATGTCCCGGTGGACCAGGTGGTAGTGCCGCTTGATGTGGTCGAAGTCGACCGTGTCACCGAATCCGGGTGTCTGGAAGAGGTCGCGCGCGTAGGCCCACAGGACCGGCATCTCGGCCAGCTTCTGCCGGTTGCACTTGAAGTGACCGTGGTAGACGGCGTCGAAGCGGACGAGCGTGGTGAAGAGTCGTACGTCCGCCTCGGTGATCGTGTCGCCGACGAGGTACCGGGAGGTCTCGAGCCGCTCGGAGAGCCGGTCGAGACGGGCGAAGAGGCGGGAGTACGCCTCGGTGTACGCCTCCTGGGACCCGGCGAATCCCGCGCGGTAGACGCCGTTGTTCACGTCCCGGTGGACCTCCTCGTTCACCGCGTCGATCTCGGGGCGCAGCGCTTCCGGGTAGAGCGCCGGAGCCCCTTCGCGGTGATAGGGCCGCCACTGCGTCGACAGGTCGAGGGTGATCCGCGCGAAGTCGTTGGTCACCACCTTGCCGGTCGGCACGTCGACGATCGCCGGCACCGTGACGCCCCGGTCGTAGCCGGGGTCGCGGGCGAGGTAGGCGTCCTGGAGCCGCTCGATGCCGAGCACGCTGTCACGGCCGCCGGGGTCCAGGTCGAACGTCCAGCTGCGCTCGTCGTGCGTCGGGCCCGCGACGGCCATGGACAGAGCGTCCTCAAGGCCGAGGAGCCGCCGCACGATGACCGCCCGGCCGGCCCAGGGGCAGGCGCGGCTGACCACCAGGCGGTAGCGCCCCGGCTCCACGCGGAAGCCGTCCCGCCCGTCGGCGGTGATCCGGGTGGTGATGTAGCGGCTGTCACGGTTGTATCCCCCGTCGGGGTTCACATAGCTCACCTCATGGCCCTACCCCCGCGGGCCCCCGGCGACTCGGCGGCCACTCGAACACCACCGGCGGCTCCGCCGTCCACCGGCCCGGCAAGGCGTGATCCCCGCCGGGCCCTCTTCGGCGTCGGGTCGGTCAGCGGGTGGCGCGCCTCTCCTTCCCGGCGGGGGCGGTCGGGGCCTCCCGGCCGGGCGCGCGTTCCGGTTCCGGTTCGGTGGCGCGGGCGGTCCGTTCCTCGCGGGCGGCCTCGGCGCGCAGCAGGGCGTTGAGCACGGCGAAGGGGTCGACGGGCATGGTGAAGCTCCTTGCGGTGGGGGGTGAGGGGCGGTGAGAGGTACGGGCCTCTCAGCAGCGCATCACCACGCAGCGCAGGGCGCGGTCGCGCGGGGCCGGGTGGATGACGGACGCGGCGGCCGATGCGCGCCGGACGGGAGCGGGCGGGGCGGGCGGGCGCCCGCGCCGGGCGGCGGCCCGGCGCCGGGAGCGGGCCCGGCCCGGCGACGCCGCCTCGGACTCGGCCGTGTCGTGCGCCTCACCGCCAGGATCGGGCACGGCGGAAGCGGCGTGTCCGGCCTCGGTCCCGCCGCCCCCGGCCGTCCCGCCGCAGATCCCGAACAGCGCGACGAGCAGGGCCAGCACGGGCACCACCCCGACGCGCCACCACGGGCGCCCGCGCCGACGGCTCCGCGGTGGGGGAACGGGCGTGGCGGTGGCTGTGACGGCCGCCGGCCCGGGGTTGCCCGTCACGGGCGCTCCGGACGGTCGGGAGGGATCGGACAGGCCGGAGGGATCGGACAGGCCGGGCGGGCGGGCCCGGTCGGGGCGCGAAAAGGGGGGCCCGGGCGCGCTGGAGGTGGCCGCCGGGGTGGCGGGGAGCGCGGACGGAGGCCTCATGGAGATCCGTACTGCCCCGGTACGGATCCACCGCCCCCTTCCCCGCGCCGGATCCGCCCGGGCGGCCTACGCCGCGGCGTCCGAATTCACCGGACCGGCACAGGCGCTCAGGCCGCCGGCGCGCGCCTTGCGGGCCGACATCCACGCGTGGACGAGCACTCCCGCGAAGAGGAACAGCACGCCCTGGTAGACGGCGGCGTAGCCGGAGCCGGCCACCAGCCACATGGAGAAGGCGAAGGCCGCCCCGGCCAGGACCCCGTCGCGGATCAGGCGGCCGCGGTCGACGCGCTCGGACCGGCCGGAGAGGAGGAAGTAGATCTGGGCGGCGGTGGACAGCAGGTACGGGACGGTGGCCGTGAAGGTGGTGACCAGGACCAGGATCTCGAAGACGCCCTTCGTGCCGGCCGTGTAGTTGTACACCGTGAGCAGCGACGCCAGGACGACGGTCACGACGACACCGACCGTCGGGACCCCGCGCCGCTTGTGGGCGAAGGCCTTCGGGAAGAGGCCGTCCCGGGCGGCGGCGTACGGGGTCTGGGCGCTGAGCAGCGTCCAGCCGTTGAGCGCGCCGACCATGGAGACCAGCGCCATGCAGGCGATCGCCGTCCCGCCCCACGAGCCGCCGAACATCGCGTTCACCGCGTCGGAGAAGGGCGCGCCGGAGTCGACGAGCCGGTCGTGGGCGACGGTGCCGAAGACGCAGAGCGTGCCGAGGAGGTAGATCGCGGCGGCGCCGAGCGTGCCGAGGACGGTGGCCCGGCCGACGTTGCGGCGAGCGTCGCGGACCTCGCCCGCGCTGACGGCGGCCGACTCGACGCCGAGGTAGGAGAAGAGCAGGATCGCCGCGGAGGCGGAGACGGCGCCGAGCGCGCTGTCGCCGTCGGCGAGGAAGGGCCCGAGGTTGGCGCTGTCGAAGAAGAACAGTCCGCCGACGGCGACGACCAGGAGCGGGACGAACTTCAGGACGGTCGCCACGAGCTGCACCGCGCCGACGTAGCGGGTGCCCGCGAGGTTGGCGAGGGCGGGCAGCCACTGGAGGGTGAGGGCCGCGGCGATGGTGGCGGCCTTCGACTCGTGGACCGGGATCAGTACGTCGAGGTAGCCGACCGCGGCGACGGCGAGGGCCGCGTTGGAGACCCAGGTGGTGATCCAGTACGACCAGGCGGCCAGGAATCCGGCGAAGTCGCCGAACGCCTCGCGGGCGTAGACGTACGGGCCGCCGGTCCGCGGGTGGCGCCGGGCAAGCCGCCCGAAGACCAGGGCGAGGGCGATCGCTCCGAGGGTGAGGACTCCGAGGGCGACCAGGCTGATGGTGCCGTAGGGGGCGACGGAGGCCGGCAGGAGGAAGATCCCGCCGCCGATGATGTTGCCCATGACCAGGGCCGTCGCGATGGGCAGTCCGAAGCGCCGGGCGTGCCTATCGTCCTGGTCACCGCCCTGCCCGCCGTGCCGCTCGCCGTCGGCCCTGCCGCTCGGCGTGCTGTCGAGCGAGATGTCCTGTGGAGTTGTCGCCGTGCTCATGAGGGGGTGGTGCCTTCCGTCGTGCAAACCCGAATATCCTCGGACAACGGCGAACACCCGTCCAAATCAGCTGGTTTTGTCCTGCCCGACCGGGCCATCAACCGGAAGAAGTACTTCCGCATCGGCCGTGGGCAGTGAAATCTGCAGCGGAACCTGCGGCCCCGCGCACTCCCTCAGCCAGCCGCGCAGCACCCGGTGCACCTGCTCCGCGCCCACCAGACCGGCCGGCGGCGGCGACAGCTCCACCGGCGACAGCAGGAAGGGGTATGCCTGCTCGCCGCCGAGGCCGCCGTGCGAGCCGATCTGTTCCTCGAAGGCGTGGACCGTGCCCGTCGCCGGGTCGTACATCGAGTTGACCATGATGTCCGCGACGTGCGGGAAGCCGTCCGTGCGCCGCACCGCGTCCGCCGCGCCCGGCCCGAAGACGGCGAGCGGCCCGTCGTCGGCGAGTTCGGCGACCGGCACCTCCGCCCCGTCCCGGCCCAGCACGACCGAACCGTGCTCGGCGCTCGCGACCAGCAGGAAGCCGATGCCGGGATGGTTGGCCAGGGTCCGCAGCAGAGCGGGATGGCGGCGGTCGATCTCCTCCTTGGTCATCCGGTGCGGGACGTCGGGGAAGGAGATCAGTCCCAGATTGCCGGAGGCCAGCACCAGCGGCTCGGACGGCCGGCCGGCCGGCACCCCCGCCTGCCCGCGCGCCCCCGTCACCTCGCCGTACTCGCCGTACTCGTCGACCGGGCGGTGCAGCGCGCTGCGCAGTGCGTCGCGCGCCGCGTCCCTGGCCTCGGAGCCGCTGGGCGTGCGCCCGGCCCTGCGCGGTACGGGCAGTCCGCACCCGGCCCGTACGAGGTCCTTGAGGGTGAGCCCGTACGCGCCCTCGAAGGTCTCCCCGGGGCTCTGGCCGTGGTCGGAGAGGAGCACGATCCGGTACGGCCGGGGCGCGTGCTCCGCGACCTTCGCGATCAGGGCGATCGAGCGGTCGAGCCGCGCGAGCACCTGGTCGGTGTCCCGGCCGTGCGGCCCCGAGTGGTGCGCCACCTCGTCGTAGGCGACGAGGTCGGCGTAGACGGCGGTCCGTCCCGCGAGCAGGTCCCCGATCACCGCGGCGACCACCACGTCCCGCTCGACGACGGTGGCGAAGGCCCGGATGAAGGGGTAGGCGCCGCCCCGCGAGACCCGGGGGGCCTCCTTGCGCAGCCGCGCCCGGGTCGCCTGGACCGTCTCGCGGGCGGCCTCGGCGACGAACGACCCGGCGGTGCGCACGGCGTTGGCGGGGTCGGAGAAGTAGGCGAAGTAACCGGCCCGCGAGCGGTTGCGGCGGCCGCGCCGGGCGGCCATGGAGAGGACGAGCGCGAGCTGGTCGGCGCCGCCGCTGAACAGGTTGCCGCGGGAGGCCCCGTCGACCGTCAGCAGCCCGCCGTCCCCGGTGCGTGCGATGGCGCGGCGCTGGAGCTCGACGGCACCGGCCGGCCGGTTGCTGACCATCAGCCGGCCGGTGTCCTTCTCGTACCAGCGGAACGCGGGCACGTCCTCGTTGGAGCCGTGCAGGATGCCGAGCTGGCTGGCGCCGGTCTGGCTGGACCAGTCGGTGCGCCAGGGCGTGAGCCGGTGGGTGGTGTCGAGCCAGCCGGCGACGGTGGGCATCAGTCCGGCGGCGACGGCGTCGCGGAGCACCTGGTGGCCGACGCCGTCGAGTTGCAGGAAGAGGGTGCCGTGGACCGGTTCGGGCCCCGGTCCGCCGGGAGTTCCGCTCGCCGGGCGGGTCCTGGTGCGGTCGGCGAGACGGTAGAGGCGGCGGCGGTAGGCGTCGTCGTCGCGGACGGCCAGGGCGGTGGAGGTGGCCGAGGCGACGGCGGACATCACCGCGGCGACCACGACGGCGGTCTCCGGGTCGGCGGCGCCCCGCCCGTCGGGGATCAGCCAGAGCGCCACGAGCAGCAGCGAGCCGTTGAGGAAGAACACCAACAGGCCGAGTATCAGGGCCGGTACGAGCAGCAGGGCCCGTACGATCACGGGCCACACCAGCGCGCCGAGGAGGCCGAACGCGCCGGCGCCCCAGACGGCGGTGAGCGCGGTGCGGGTGATGGTGTCGCCGTCAGGGGACTGGAGCTGGAAGTCGGGCAGCAGTCCGGCCAGGGCGAGCATGGTCAGGGTGGACACCGCCCAGACCACGATCACCCGCAGCAGTGCGCCGCCCGCGGTCCGCCAGCGTCCGGCGATCCGCCATCGCCCGTCTCCCACGCCTGTTTCACCTTTCACCCGTTTCCTGCCTCAAGCGTGGCACAGCGCCCTGTCCGGCCCGGGCGAAAGGTCGGCCCGGGCCGAAGGCGTGCGTGCTAGCAGCCGTCGTATCCGGCGGTGGGCATGGAGAGCCGGCGGTGGACGTCGGCCTTTCCGGCCGCGTCGTACGCCGGCTCGTCCAGGCCCGCGGTCTCCAGGCGTACGCCCCGCCGCTCGCACTCCGCGAAGAAGCCGGGGACGTCGGTCAAGGCCCGTGCGAGGACGCGTTCGTTGGGGGCGACGAAGAGGTCAATCTCCCCCGCGTCGACGTCGGCCCAGAGCGCGTCGTGGTCGGGGCGGATTCCGTAGAAGAGCAGCTGCCGTGCCATCACATAGCCCTTGTCGCGGGCCCAGCGGGCGCACATCGCGTGCTGGCTGCGGGTGTCGACCAGGAAGGGGTCGCTGTCGAGTTCCTCGAGCGGGGTGAGGCTGGCGATCGCCGCCACCCGAACGTCGTCCATGGGCCGACCCTACTCCGAAGCCGGACGGGCGAGGAGGGCGCGGCCGGACCGGGGCGCGGGGCCGGAGGAGCGGCGCGGGCGGGCCGTGGAGAGCCGGGACTCACGGCGGGGAGGAGTAGCCACAGGTGTGGCAGATCCTCCAGCCGTCCTGGGTGACCGCCAGGACGCCTCCGCAGCGCGGGCACTGCGCCGAATTGCCGATCGTCCCCTTGGTGCTCACCGCGGCTCCCATCGCCTCGCTGACGGATGGCTACCCCCGTGCCCCGCCCCGGACGCCCCGCATCACCCGCCGGGGCATCTACTCTCGTAACGGAGTGCCGAGGTCGTCGACGGGAAGGGCGGGCGTGCCGGTGGAGGTCACCTGGTGGGGTCACGCCACATGCACGGTCGAGGACTCCGGGGTCCGCTTCCTCACCGATCCCCTCTTCGCGCGCCGGCTCGCGCATCTGCGGCGGCGGCGCGGCGCGCTTCCGCCCCCCGAGGCCGCTGCCGCCGAGGCGGTGCTCGTCTCCCATCTGCACGCGGACCATCTCCATCTGCCCTCGCTGGCCCGGCTCGCGCCCGGGACCCGGCTGATCGTGCCGGACGGTGCCCCGCGCGCCGTGCCGGGGCTGCGGAAGCTGGACGGCCTCGGCCTGCGACTGACCGAGATGGCGCCCGGCGACGAACTGGCGGTGGAGGGCGTGACCGTACGGGCCGTGCCCGCCCTGCACGACGGACGGCGCCTCCCGGTGGGGCCGCACCGCTCCCCCGCGCTCGGCTATGTGGTCGAGGGCGAGGCGCGGACCTACTTCGCCGGGGACACCGGCCTCTTCGACGGGATGGCAGGGGCGGTGGGGCCGGTGGACGTGGCACTGCTTCCGGTGGGTGGCTGGGGGCCGTACCTGGGCCACGGCCATCTGGACGCGGGGCGGGCGGCCCGGGCGCTGGCGGCGCTCGCGCCGGCCGCGGCGGTGCCGGTGCACTACGGCACGTACTGGCCGATCGGGATGGACGCCGTGCGGCCGCACGAGTTCCACGCGCCCGGTGACGAGTTCGTCCGGCACGCGGCGCGGCTCGCGCCGAAGGTGGCGGTGCATCTCCTCGGGCACGGCGAGCGGGTGCGGCCGGAGGTCGCCCGGTGATCGACGGGCTGCTGGAGGCGGTGCGGGAGCTGCCGCCCGAGTCGACGCAGCGCGCGGTCGGCTATCCCTCGCTGTTCCTGCTGGTGGCGCTGGGCGCGCTCGTGCCGGTGGTGCCGACGGGCGCGGTCGTCAGCTCGGCGGCCGTCGTCGCCTTTCACCAGACGGCGCCGCTCCCGCTGCTCTTCGTCTTCCTCGTGGCGGCCTTCGCGGCGCTCGTGGGCGATGTGGCGCTGTACTGGCTGGGCCAGCGCGGTGTCCGGTCGAAGAACGGTTCGCGGTGGCTCGCGGCGCTGCGCGGCCGGGCGGCCCCGGAGCGGCTCGCGCAGGCGAGGGAGCGGCTGGAGACCCATCGGGTGTCGGTGCTCGTCCTGTCGCGGCTGGTGCCGGCCGGGCGGATCCCGGTGATGCTGGCGTGCCTGCTCGCGGGTATGCCGCTGCGCCGGTTCGTCCGGGGGGACCTGCCGGCGTGTCTGGCGTGGGCGGCGACGTATCAGCTGATCGGGATTCTGGGCGGCTCGCTCTTCCCCGAGCCGTGGCAGGGCGTGGTGGCGGCGGTGGTCCTGGCGCTGCTGATCAGCGGGGCTCCTGGGCTGTGGCGTCGGGTACGGGCGGCGCGGCGGGAGGACGCGAACACGTCAGGCGGCGAGCACGCGTGAGGCGCCGACCGGGAGGTCCCAGAGGTCCTCGCGGGGCAGACCGGCCCGTTCCCAGGCGGCCCGGACCCGGGTGAGGGGTTCGAGGACCGGCTCGGAGGAGAGGACGAACGTCGCCCAGTGCATGGGCGCCATCCGCCGCGCGCCGAGGTCCTGGAACGCGCGGACGGCCTCCTCGGGGTCGGTGTGGACGTCGCGGAGCCACCAGCGCGGCGCGTAGGCGCCGATGGGGAGCAGCGCGAGGTCGATGCCGGGGTGGCGGCGGCCGATCTCGGCGAACCAGTGGCCGTAGCCGGTGTCCCCGGCGAAGTAGACCTGGCGGCCGGAGGGGTCGGTGAGGACCCAGCCGCCCCACAGGGAGCGGCAGGTGTCGCGGAGCGTTCGCTTCGACCAGTGGTGGGCCGGGACGAACTCCACGCGCACGCCGTCGAGTTCGCACGCCTCCCACCAGTCGAGTTCGGTGACCCGGGTGAACCGCCGGCGGGTGAACCAGGGGCCGAGTCCGGCGGGGACGAAGACCGGGGTGTCCCGGGGCAGCCGCCTGAGGGTGGGCGCGTCGAGGTGGTCGAAGTGGTTGTGGCTGATGACGACGGCGTCGACCCGGGGCAGGTTTTCCCAGGCCACCCCGACCGGGGTGATCCGGGCCGGGGTGCCCAGGATCCGGCGCGACCAGACGGGGTCGGTGAGGACGGTCAGGCCGCCGATGCCGACGATCCAGCTGGCGTGTCCGGCCCAGGTGACGGAGACGGTGCCGGGCCCGGCGGCCGGCAGCGGGCCGGGCTCGTACGGCAGCAGCGGGATGTCGCGCAGCCCCTCGCGGCCGGGGCGCATGGTGCCCTCGCGGGCCAGCCGGGCCATGGCGCGGACGCCGGGGAGCGGGGCGGTGAGGCGGTCGGCGAAGGAGCACGGCCAGTCGTCCCGGAGCCGCCCGAGGGGCTGGAGCACCGGGGCCGGGGCCGTGGGTGCGGGGCGGGTGAGCGGGGGCTCGGCCGGGCTTGCCGTCTGTTCCGTCATCTGCGGGCTCCGTTCTCGGCAGCTCGTCGGGGATATCCGGTTCTGGGGTGGTGCCGGAGTTTCCCGGGGGTCACCGGAGTTCCTCCAGGGCGGCTCCGAAGGATGCCAACGCGCGGCTCACGTGCGGCAGTTCCTCGGGCGCGGCGGCGGTGAGCGCCTCCTTCCGCTCCTCCTCGGCCGGGCCCAGGAGCGCTCCGGTGTCGAACCTCACCCGCAGCGCCCCGAGTTCGTCGCCGAAGCGGTGGCCGCCGGGGACGGGGGTGCCGAGCCGTTCGGTGAGATGGTTCTCCAGCTCCATGGAGTCGGTGACGCCCCGTGCGGCGAGCCCGGCCCGCAGCGGTCCGAGGTCGGCGTAGAGATGACGGCCGGCCTGCGGGGGCAGGGCGAGGGCTCCGGCGGTGAGGACGGCCCGGTGGGCGGCCGCGCCCACGCGCGCGTGGAGGGCGGCGCTCTGGGCGGCCCGTACGGTGACCTCCTCGGGTTCGTCGAGGGCGTACGCCGCGGCGGGTGCGACCGGGCCGGCGACGACGGCGCCGAGGGCGGTGAGGACGTCCAGGGTGCGGGCCCGCGGGTCGGCGTACCGGTCGTCGCGTGACGGGGCGGTGGGCGGGAAGCGGGCGACGGCGCAGGGCCAGGCGGCGGGGGCGAGGGCGCCGGCCAGGTCGTAGAGGACGGTGACGTCGTCCGGGCACATCTCGGCGGGGCTGAGCAGCACGGTGTCCTGGGGGCGGTGCAGGGTGTCGCGCCAGGTCTCGTCGCTGATGATGTGCAGCCCCTCGGCGACGGCCGCCTCGCAGGCCTCGCGGACCAGTTCGGGCGGGGCGACGGTGCCGGTGGGGTCGTCGGCGACCGAGATCAGCAGCAGCCGGGGCTGTCCGCCCTCGGCGCGCACCCGCCGCACGGTCTCGAACAGGGCGTACGGGTCGGGGATGCCGCCGCACTCCGCGGGGGTGGGTACGTGGTAGGCGGGGCGGCCGAGCAGCCGCGCCTGCGGCGTCCACCAGGCGGGGCACGGCCGGGGCATCAGGACGTCCCCGCCGTGGGCGGCGAGGAGGGCGAACAGCAGGGGCTGGGCGCCGGGGGCGGCGACCACGTCCTCGGCGTGGGTGCGCAGTCCGCGCCGCCACCAGTACCCGCCGGCGGCCTCGCGCAGGACGGGGCCTCCGCCGGGCGGCTCGACGGTGCCGCGGCCGGCGGCCGCGGCGAGGATCGCGGCCTGCCCGGGGAGCACGGGCAGGTCGGGCTCCGGCACGGGGGGCCCGTAGCGCACCGGGCCGCGGCCTTCCGGAGCCGTCTGTCGCATGTTCCGTACCTCCTGAGCCACGGGCGGCGCACGCCCATGGCGCCACTGCCCTTTATACGAAGAATCATGGGGATTCGCCGCCCCAGAGGGCGGCGCCGGCGGGTGGTCCGACCGGCGCCGGACCGGGTGCCGCCGGAGAAGAGCGGTGCACGCGGTACCCGCCGCCGTCGGGGTGACGGAGAGGCGACACTCGGCGCGGGGCGCGGTCCGCACGGGAGCAGGTCCGCACGGGCGGACCTCGTCTGCCCGGCCCCGGTCGACCGGCCGCGCGGCCGGTCCTCCGCCGCCCGCCGTCCGCGCTCCGGCCGCCGCCCGGTGCCCGGTCGCCGACGTCAGCGCACGAGGACCCGTTCCAGCATCAGCTCGACCGCCGACACGATCGCGTCCGCGTCGATCCCCGCCTCGTGGAGCTGTTCCTCCGGCGTCGCGGAGGCGGGCATGGAGCGGACGGCGAGCCGGGCCAGGCGGGGCACGTCGCCGTGGCCGTTGGCGTACGCCTCGGCGACCGCGTCGCCGATCCCGCCCTCGGGCCGGTGGTCCTCGACGGTCAGGACGCAGCCCGTGGCGCCGGCCGCCTGGTCGAGGGTGGCGGTGTCCACCGGCTTGACCGAGTACAGGTCGATGACCCGTACGGGCAGGCCGAGCTCCTCCAGCCGGTCGGCGGCGCGCAGCGCCTCGTGGACGGTCGCCCCGGCGGCGACGACGGTCGCGCGGTCGTCCTCGCCGTGGCTGCGCAGCACCTTGCTGCCGCCGACCGGGAACTCCTCCTCGGGGCCGTAGAGGACCGGGGACCCGCCGCGGGACGTGCGCAGATAGCGGACGCCGTCCAGGTCGGCCATCGCCGCCACCAGCTTCGCCGTCTGGTTCGGATCGCAGGGGTAGAGGACGGTGCTGCCGTGCACCGCCCGCATCATCGCCAGGTCCTCCAGGCCCATCTGGCTGGGCCCGTCCTGACCGATGGCGACACCGGCGTGGGAGCCCACCAGGTTGATCCCGGCCCTGCTGACGGCCGCCATCCGGATGAAGTCGTGGGCCCGGGTGAGGAAGGCGGCGAACGTCGAGGCGTACGGGACGTAGCCGCGCGCCTGGAGCCCCACGGCGGCCGCGACGAGCTGCTGCTCGGCGATCCAGCATTCGAAGTGGCGTTCGGGATGCGCCTTGGCGAAGTACTCGGTGCGCGTCGAGTCGCCGACCTCGCCGTCGAGCGCCACGACGTCACCGCGCACGGCGCCGAGGGCGGCGAGGGCCTCTCCGTAGGCGTCGCGGGTGGCGACCTTCTCGCCGCCCTTGTCGTAGCGCGGGAGATCCGGCGCGCGGCCCCGTTCGTGGCGGGGGACCTGCGCGGCGGGCGGGTCGGTCACGTCGACCTGGAGGTCGCTGGTGCCGCCCAGCTCGGCGATGGCGGCCTCGGCGTCCGGGAGCGGTTTGCCGTGCATGCCCTCGCGGTTCTCCACGGCGGCCACGCCCCGGCCCTTGCGGGTGGCGGCGAGGATCGCGGTGGGACGCCCGACGGTGGCGCGGGCCTCCCGCAGCGCCGCGTCCACGGCGTCGACGTCGTGCCCGTCGATCGGCACGGTGTGCCAGCCGAAGGCTTCGAGGCGGGCGGCGTAGGCGCCCAAATCGTGCTGGTGGCGGGTGGGTCCGCGCTGGCCGAGGCGGTTGACGTCGACGATCAGCGTGAGGTTGTCCAGGCGGCAGTACGAGGCGTGCTCGACGGCCTCCCAGACGGATCCCTCGGCCATCTCGCTGTCCCCGCAGACCACCCAGACCTGGTACGGGACGTGGTCGAGGAACTTCCCGGCGAGCGCCATGCCGACCCCGACGGGCAGGCCCTGGCCCAGGGAGCCGGTCGCGACGTCGACCCAGGGCAGCCGGGGCGTGGGGTGGCCTTCGAGGAGGCTGCCGCGGCGGCGGAAGGTGAGCAGTTCGCCGTCGGCGACGACGCCGGCCGCCCGGTACATGGCGTAGAGCAGGGGCGAGGCGTGCCCCTTGGAGAGGATGAGGCGGTCGTTGCCCGGATGGTCGGGGCGGTCGAAGTCGTAGCGGAGGTGGCGGGCGAGGAGGACGGCGCCGATCTCCGCGGCCGACATCGAGGAGGTGGGGTGGCCCGAGCCGGCCGCGTCGGCGGCTCGCACGGAGTCGACCCGGAGCTGCTGGGCGAGCGCGGACAACGTTTCGTTCATGGCGGACCTTCCTCCACGCGTTCTTCTGTCGCGGCGGGCGGGCACTGTCGGCGGTGCACACCACGCGGGTGCCCAGGGAGCCGGGGAGTAACCCGGGGAGTCCACCGACACCTTGTCCATATCTCAAGATTTACGTCTCACGATATGGCGGTGGGGCGTACGGTGACCCTACCCACCACCCAAGGGAGTCCGGCCATGGCGCAGAAGTCCGAGCACCAGCAGAAGTCCGAGCACCAGGAGACCGCCGTCTACACCCACGGCCACCACGAGTCGGTGCTGCGCTCGCACAGCTGGCGCACCGCCGCCAACTCCGCGGCGTATCTGGTCCCGGAGCTGCGGCCGGGTCTGGACGTCCTGGACGTGGGCTGCGGGCCGGGGACCATCACCGCCGATCTGGCCGCACTGGTCGCGCCCGGCCGGGTGACGGCGGTGGACGCGGCCGAGGACGTCCTGGCCAAGGCGCGCGCCCACGCCGCCGAACGGGGCGTTCGGAACGTGGAGTTCGCGGTCGCCGACGTGCACGCCCTGGACTTCCCCGACGACTCCTTCGACGTCGTCCACGCCCATCAGGTGCTGCAACACGTCGGCGACCCGGTGCGGGCGCTGCGGGAGATGAGGCGGGTGTGCCGTCCCGGGGGGCTGGTGGCCGCCCGCGACAGCGACTACGGCTCCTTCGCCTGGTACCCGGAGCCGCCGGCCCTGACCGAGTGGCGCGAGCTGTACCGGCGTGTCGCGCGCGCCAACGGCGGTGAACCGGACGCCGGGCGGCGGCTGTTCGCCTGGGCGCGGCAGGCCGGGTTCACCGACGTCACGACGACCGCGGCGACCTGGTGTTTCGCCACCGCGCAGGAGCGGGCGTGGTGGAGCGGGCTGTGGGCGGACCGCACGACCGAGTCGGTGTACGCGAAGCTGGCGGTGGACGGCGGCCACACCACGGGGGAACGGCTGGCGGCGATCGCCGAGGCGTGGCGGGAGTGGGGCCGGCGGGAGGACGCCTGGTTCATGGTGCCGCACGGCGAGATCCTGTGCCGGGTCTCCTGACGGTCCGCCCCGGTCAACTAGGGTCGTCCGTATGGACATTCTCGGAACCACGCTGCGTGTCTGTGTCGACGACCTCGATACGGCGGTCGGCTTCTACGAGCGGCTCACCGGCGGCCGTGCCCTGCGCTTCGAGCGTGGTGGCGTCTCGGTCGCGGCCGTCGGGTGTTTCCTGCTGATGAGCGGTCCGGAGTCGGAGCTGGAGGTGCTGCGCAAGGTCGCGGCGACCATCTCCGTCCAGGATGTGGACGCCGCGTTCACCTCGCTCACCGAGGCCGGCGCGAGGGTCCTGGCCGGCCCGGTGCCGACCCCGGCGGGCCGCAACCTCATCGCGGTCCACCCGGACGGCTCGGTCTTCGAGTACGTCGACCAGCGCCGGGGTCAGGGCGCCGTCCGGACCCCGTAGCGGTCCGGGAGCGGCTCGTGGCTCTCACCTAGGACGGGGTGCGCCGCGCCACGGGTCCGGGCGGGGCGGTGACGGCCCAGCGTTCGTGGTCGCGCCAGGCGCCGTCGATGAAGAGCATCGCGGGCGAGAAGCCTTCGAGGCGGAATCCGGCGCGGCGCACCAGGGCGCGGGAGGCGGCGTTGCCCGGCTGGATGTTGGCCTCCAGGCGGTGCAGCCCGAGCGGGCCGAAGGCGTACGGCAGGAGGAGTCCCAGCGCTTCGGTCAGGAGTCCGCGGCCGGCGGCGTGCGCGAAGGCGCCGTAGCCGAGGGCTCCGCTGAGGAAGGCGCCGCGGACGATGTTGTTGATGTTGACGAATCCGGCGAGCCGGCCGTCCTCCTCCCGTTCGCAGACGAGGAACCCCTCCCTCGCCGGGTCCTCGTCCATCGCCCCCGCGTAGGCCGCGTACGCCTGGAGGCTGTCCGGTGGGAAGAGCCAGGGGCGGTGCAGCTCGCGGCTGGCGCGGACATGGGCGGTGAACTCCTCCGCGTCGGCGGGCGTGTAGGGCCGCAGCCCCACACGGGGGCCCGCGGTGAGGTATCGGGGGTCGTCGATCACCCTGCCAGGCTATGCCCGGACGCCGTCCCCGGACGCGGGGGTACGCCGGAGATCACGCCCGCCCCCGTGGGACCAGGAGGGAGGGCTCCGGTCCGCACGGGGGCGGCGGGAAACGGCGTACGGTCCGCCGGGCGAAGGGCCGTACGGGTGAGGCCACGCGGGCGGGCCGGCCGCCCGGTCAGTGGTGCGAGAGCACCAGCCGCGGTTCGTCCTCGGAGGCGTCGGCCGGCTCGGGGCGCTCGATGAGCAGGGCCGTGACGACGCCGATGCCGAGCAGGGCGAGCGCCGCGTACATCGCGTGCTGGTAGCCGGCCTCGGTGACGCCCTGGGCGTCGCTGCCCGCCGTGATCATCGCGGAGGCGAGGGCGATGCCGAGCGAGGCACCGATGCCGAAGCAGGCGCCGTTGAGCCCGGAGAGCGAGCCCGGCTTGTCCTTGGGGGCGGTAGTGACGGCGAGGCCGTTGAGGCCGGTGAGCATGAAGCCGCCGTAGGTGACACCGAGCGCGGCCAGCGCGGCGACCAGGATCCACTCCTGGTGCAGGAAGAAGGTGGCGAAGAGGAAGATCGCGAAGTTGGCGACGGCGCCGGCGACGACGATCGTGCGCCAGCCGATCTTCGGACCGAGGCGGCCGGTCAGCGGGGCGGAGACGACGCCGATCAGCTGGATCGGGGTGAGGAAGAGGACGGCCGCGGTGACGGCGGAGAGGCCGAGGCCGACGCGTACGTCCTGGGAGAACAGCGGGATGGTGAGCGCGATGGCTCCGAAGGCGCCGCCGAGGGTGCAGATCGTGGTGAGGAGCAGCGGCCAGGCGCGGCGCGAGGCGAGGACCTCGATGTCGATGACGGGGTTGGCGGCGCTCTTCTGCGACACGACGAAGAAGGCGAGCGAGGCGAGACCGCCGAGCAGGAAGCCGAGGGTGAGCACGGAGGTCCAGCCCCAGGCGGCGCCCTGGGCGAGGCCGACGAGGATGCCGGTGAGGCCGAGCGCGAGGGCGGCGATGCCCCGGGAGTCGAGACGGCCGTCGGGGGCGGCGGCCGGGACGTCGGGGACGTACTTCCGCACGCCGATCAGGCCCGCGACCGCGATCAGCGTCGAGCAGACGAAGATGCCGCGGAAGCCGATGGTGTCGGCGATCTGGCCGCCGGCGATGGCGTCGACGCCCGCCAGGCCGCCGTTGACGGCGGTGATGATGCCCGCGGCCTTGCCGAAGCCGGCCGGGCTGAGCAGCTGGTTGAGGGTGAGGAAGGCGAGGGTGAACATCGCGGCGGAGATGCCCTGGAGGACACGGCCGGCGATGAAGACCTCGATGTTGGGCGCGAAGACGCAGAGCAGGTTTCCGGCGATCAGCACAAAGGCGCAGACGATCATCATCGGCTTGCGGCCGCGCTGGTCGCTGAGGCGCGCGAGGGTGACCTGGCCGATGGCCGCCATCAGGAAGAAGAGGGTCTGGGAGAGACCGGCGGCGGCCGTGGTGGTGCCCAGGCGCTCGATGACATCCGGCAGCGCGGGGCTGAGCATCGTGGCGTTGATCTGGTAGCCGAGGACGGCGAGCACCATCGCCAGGAGCATGGGCCCACGGCCGCTGAGGTCGGATTTTGCTGACATGTCGGCCCCTTTGCCTTGGATGTCACGTCGTTACGCGCACTACTCGTCTTGCTTGTCTGACAAGCAGCGCCACGACAGGCTGGACTCTACGCGCTTCACACGTCAAGACCCTTTGACCTGTGAATCCGAATACCGTTGACTTGCCGACAAGTCGGTCGAGGAGGGGCAGTGGCAGTCAGCGGACAGCAGCGGCGACCCGTCGTGGTGCTCTACGAACGGATCGCGGACGCCATCCACGACGGCACCTACCCCCCGGGCTCGACACTCCCCTCGGAGCCCAAGCTCGCGAGCGAACTGGGGGTGAGCCGCCCCGCCCTGCGCGAGGCGCTGCTCCTGCTCCAGGAGGACGGACTCCTCTCGGTACGGCGCGGAGTCGGCCGGACCGTCGCCGACCGTCCGCCGCGGCGCGGTTTCGAGCACATCCAGCCGCTGGAGGAGCTGATCGGGGCGGGCGCCCCGCTGACCGTCCGGGCGCTGCTGCGGACGGTCGAGGAGCCCACCGACTTCACCACCCAGCACCTGCTCGCCGCCGCCCGGTCGGAGCTGCGCTTCTGGGAGTCTTTGCTGGCCGGAGAGGGTACGGCGGCCGCGCTCAGCCAGGAGTGGGCGGCCGCCGACGACGTACTGGAGCGGGCGCACCCCGACTTCGCGCGGGCCCTGCGCACCGAGCCGGCGGCCGGGCGCACCTCCATGCTGGCGGTGCTCGCCGGGGCCTCGCGCGGGGTGCCGCTCGGGGCGCACAGCAGTGTGACCGCGACCCTGCTCGGCCAGCGCCGCGGGGAGCAGCTGGGACGCCCGGCCGACACCCCGGCCGTCCTGGTCACCCAGGTGGTCCGGGTGGGCGAGACGCCGGTGATGGCCGCCAAGCACATGCTGCCGACGGGCGCTCCCGCGCTGCCGGTCCTCCAGTCGAACTGACGGCCGACTGACCCGCCGACGTCCCTGTCGCCACCGTCACAGCGGCCGCGGCCGGGCTTGGCGTACACTTCCCCGCCATGCACTTGTCTGACAACTCCGCCGCACCCTCCGCGCCCGCCGTCTCCGAGTGGATCAGGCGGGCCCCGAAGGCCGTTCTCCACGACCACCTCGACGGCGGGCTGCGCCCCGCCACGATCGTCGAGCTGGCGCGTGAGTGCGGCTACACCGCGCTGCCGACCGAGGACCCGGCCGAGCTCGCGGTCTGGTTCCGGGACGCCGCTGACTCCGGTTCGCTGGAGCGGTACCTGGAGACCTTCGCCCACACCTGCGCGGTGATGCAGACCCGCTCCGCCCTGGAGCGGATCGCGGCCGAGTGCGCCGAGGACCTGGCGGCGGACGGGGTCGTCTACGCCGAGATCCGCTACGCCCCCGAGCAGCACCTGGAGGGCGGGCTGAGCCTCGACGAGGTCGTCGAGGCGGTCAACGACGGCTTCCGCGAGGGCGAGCGCCGCTCCGGCGGCCGGATCACCGTCCGCACCCTGCTCACCGGCATGCGGCACACCGACCGCTCGCTGGAGATCGCGCGGCTCACCGTCGCCCACCGGGAGAACGGCGTGGCCGGCTTCGACATCGCGGGCGGCGAGATCGGCAACCCGCCGGCCCGCCACCTCCCCGCCTTCCAGCACCTGAAGCGGAACAACTGCCACTTCACCATCCACGCGGGCGAGGCGGTCGGCGCGGAGTCGATCCACGAGGCCGTCCAGGTCTGCGGCGCCGAGCGGATCGGCCACGGGGTGCGGATCACGGACGACATCGCCGAGGACGGCACCCTGGGCCCTCTCGCCTCGTACGTCCGTGACAACCGCATCGCCCTGGAGGTCTGCCCGACCTCCAACCTCCAGACGGGTGCCGCCAAGGACTACGCCTCGCACCCGATCGACGAGCTGCGCCGGCTCGGCTTCCGGATCACCCTCAACACCGACAACCGTCTGGTCTCCGGCACCACCATGAGTGAGGAGTTCCAGCACATGGTGGACGCCTTCGGGTACGGCCCGGAGGTCTTCGAGGAGTTCACCGTCGCCGCGCTCGACGCCGCCTTCCTGCCGCTGCCGGAGCGGCAGCGGCTGATCGACGAGGTGGTCCGCCCGGGCTACGCGGCCCTTGAGGTCATGTCCTGAAGCCCGCGTCGGGTCAGGGCCGGACGGGCTCAGCCGACCCGGCCGTCGACGACCGGCAGTTCCAGTGTCCCCGTGTCCTCGGGGGCGCTGGTGACGGTCACCGGCTTGACGCCCCGGTTGCCCAGGTACGCCGTGTCGCTTGCGGCGATGACGAACTCCAGCCGGTGGCCCGTCTCGTAACGGTGCACGATCCCCGGCAGCTCGACCGTGAACGGCCGGGTGGCGTCGGGCACCCGAACCGGCGCGACGAGCCGGTTGACCAGGGTCTTCTTCCCGTCCGGGGCGATGTCGTAGATCTTGGCGAAGAGGACGAGCTTGTCGGCGGCGTCGCCGGAGCCCTGGACGCGCTCGGTCTGCGGGGAGACGACCCGGAGTGTGGCCCTCGGCGCGCCGACGACGTCGACGGGCGCGGTGAGCGGGGCACTGGTCCAGCCGAGGTAGGTGCCCCGGGTGTCGTACGGCTGGGGGTCGGGCAGTCCGATCAGGCCGGCGAGCGAGGCCTCCGAGTGGCTCGTCGGCACCGGCCAGTTGGTGTACTGACGTGAGCCCCGGGCGACCTTGGCCCGGTTGTCGACGAGCTTGCCGTCCCCGGAGAGGTAGAGCCGCTGGCTGAGGCCGGGCACCCGCGCGGCGGTGCCGTAGCCGCTCCGCCAGTCGCGGTAGTAGGCGAACTCGGGCCCGGTGTCGGCCTTCCGGTCGCCCAGGAGATACCGGTCGAACCACGCCAGCACACGCCGGCCCACGTAGCTGGTCTCCAGGTTGCCCTGCCCGAGGTCGAGTTCGCCGGCCGCCGGATCGGTGATGCCGCCGCTGTGTCCCCAGGACTGCCAGATCATCTTGGTGTCGACGCCGCGCGCCTCCAGGCGTTCGTAGGTGTCCTGGGCCTCGTTGAGGGTGAAGAGGCTGTCGGACTGGCCCTGGACGATCAGGGTGGGCGCCTTGACCCGGTCGAGGTAGGACACCGGGGAGACGCTCCGGGCGAAGTCGAGCATCTTCCGCGTCTCGGCGTCCGGGTAGCGACCGGAGTTGAGCAGCCGCATGGTGTCGCAGGCGTCGGTGACGAAGTGCAGACAGCGCAGGGAGTTGATCCGGCTGGGGTCGAGGGACGGCGCGAGCAGGGGCTGGCCCTCGCCCATGAGGTAGAAGCCGTTGGCCCACTGCCACTTGAAGACGCCGGGGGTCGCGCGGTCGGCGCTGTTGGGGGCGAGGGAGTAGGCGAGGTCGTTCCAGGTGATGAGCGGGACGAGGGCGTCGAGCCGGGGGTCGAAGGAGGCGGTGGCGAGCTGGATCGCGCCGCCGTAGGAGCCGCCGATCATGCCGACCCGGGGGTCGGCGGCCCCGTCGCGCAGGACGAAGTCGGCCCGGGTCCCGTCGTCGGCGGCTCGGGCGCCGCCGAGGAAGTCGACGAGCCGGGAGGCGGCCTGTCCGTCGATGCGCGGGTCGTCGAGGGATATCAGACAGCCGGACCGGCCGAAGCCGAGGCCGGAGTAGACGAGCCCGACGAAGCCGCGGGCGGCGAAGGCCTTGCCGATGGCGTCGGTGGACCCGTCCGCCTTGCTCCCGCCGAAGCCGTTGGTGGCGAGGACCGCGGGCGCCGGATTGTCGGCGTCCACTCCGGCGGGCCGGTAGAGGTCGGCGTCGACGACACAGCTGCGGCCGCCGGCCTCGACGGTGAACGTCAGCGGGGTGACGGTGTACGCGCCGGGCTCGGCCGCCTGTGCCGGTCCCGCGAACGCGAGCGGCGCCGCCAGCGCCGTACCGGCCACCAGGGCGAGGGCTTTTCGGGGTCGGGGCAGGGCACGGGACACGGAGACCTCCACGCTGAGGACACATGAACGGCACGGGCCCCTCGGCTTACCGACTGGTCAGTACGGGGCAGCGCCCATGGTGGGGCGCCTGTCATAGCCGCGTCAACGCCTGGGACAAGGGTCGTTGACGGAGATTCAGTAAAGGTGCGCGGGCGGCGCCGAGGAGGGTTCGGCACCACGCGGCCGGGTTGAGCGGGGTCGGCTCAGCGCGGGCGGGTCGAGCGGCTGCGGCTCAGCGATGCGGGAGGCCCGAGCGGAGGCCGGCTCAGCGATGCGGGAGGCCTCAGTGGAGTCCGGTTCAGCGCGGCCGGAGGCCTCAGCGGAGTCCGGTTCAGCGCGGCCGGAGGCCGGGCCTGGTTCAGGTCAGCGCGGGCACGTCCAGGGTGAGCGTCCCCGACCCGGCGTCCAGCACCCCCGGCACCCCGAGCGGGACGGTCAGCGCCGTCTCGCCGTGCCCGAAGCCCATCTCCTCCACCACCGGGACACCCAGGCCGCCGAGCCGGTCGGCAAGGACCGCGCGGACCTCCTCGTACGGCCCGCACTCGGCCCAGGAACCCAGGCCGACGGCCGCGACCCCGTCCAGCCACCCGGAGCGCAGCAGTTGGGTGAGGACGCGGTCCAGGCGGTACGGCTCCTCCCCCACGTCCTCCAGGAGCAGCAGGCCGCCCCGGGCCGAGGGGCGGGCGTGCGGGGTGGACAGGTCGGCGGCGAGAAGGCTGACGCATCCGCCGAGGGTGACGCCGCGGGCCCGGCCCGGCACCAGCGGCCTCGCGGTCTCCAGGCCGAGCGTGCGTACCGACTCGGGCTCGAACAGCGTGGCCCGCAGCGACTCCTGGGTGCGCAGGTCCTTGAGGAAGGTCCCCGCCGCGACCATCGGCCCGTGCAGGGTGGCGAGCCCCGCGCGCACCGCGAAGGCCTCGTGCAGGGCGGTGATGTCGCTGTAGCCGACGAAGACCTTGGGACCGGCCGCCCGGATCGCCGGCCAGTCGAGCAGGTCCACCATCCGCTGGACGCCGTAGCCGCCCCGGGCGCAGATCACCGCCGACACGCCGGGGTCGCACCAGGCCTCCTGGAGGTCCCGGGCGCGCGCCGCGTCCGTACCGGCGAGGAAGTCCAGCTCCGGGTGCCGGTCCAGGACATGGGGGGCCACCACCGGCTCAAGCTCCCAGCCGCGCAGGATGTCGAGGCCGTCCGCGAGCCGCTCCTCGGGTACGGGACCGCTGGGCGCGACGACCGCCACGCGGGCCCCGGGGCGCAGCCGGGCGGGCCGGGTCAGCGCCCTCACCCCCGCGGGGGCCGTCGGCGCCCCCCGGGCGGCCGTCACTTCCGCAGCTCCAGGAGCGGGACGTCCGGCCGGTCGATGCCGAAGGCCTGGGCGTACAGGGAGAGTTCGGCCTCCAGGGCCCGGATCATCGTCTCGGCGCGCCGGAAGCCGTGGCTCTCGCCCTCGAAGGCGAGGTAGGCGTGCGGGACGCCCCGCCCGGCGATCGCGGCCAGGAACCGCTCGCTCTGCGCGGGCGGGCAGATCACGTCGTCGAGCCCTTGGAGCAGCAGGAACGGAGCGGAGATCCGCTCGACACGGTGGAGCGGCGAGCGTTCCCGGTAGCGCGCCGGGACCTCGGTGAGCGGGCCTATCAGCGACTCCGGATAGCGGGATTCGAAGTCGTGGGTCTCGCCGGTGGCCCAGCCGAGGACATCGAGGATGGGGTAGATGATCGTGCCGCAGGCGTAGAGGTCGCTGCCGGCCAGGGAGGCGGCGGTGGTCCAGCCGCCGGCGCTGCCGCCGCGGATCGCGAGCCGTGCCGGATCGGCGGTGCCCTCGGAGGCGAGCGCCTCGGCCACGGCGGCACAGTCCTCCACGTCGACGACGCCCCACTGTTCGCGCAGCCGTTCGCGGTACTCCCGGCCGTATCCGGTCGAGCCGCCGTAGTTGACCTCGGCGACGCCGATCCCCCGGGAGGTGAAGTAGGCGATCTCCAGATCGAGGACGAGGGGGGCGTGCCCGGTCGGTCCGCCGTGCGCCCACACCACATAGGGCGGCAGTTCCTCGGCGGGGCCGATCCGGTCCGGACTGTGCGGCGGGTAGACGTGGGCGTGGATCTCGCGGTTGTCGGGTCCGGTGAAGGTACGGATCTGGGGCTCGGGGTAGTACGCCGGGTCGACCGGGTCGTCGTGGGCCGAGCCGACGACCCTGGCGCGTCCGGTACCGGTGTCGAGCTCCACGATCTCGTAGCCGCTGCGGGGGCTGGCGGCGACGCCGACGACCCGGGTGCCGTGCGCGGCGAGGGCGGGGGCCCATTCGGTCCAGGGGCCCGCGGCGTCGACGAGCTCGCCGCTGTCCGGGTCGAGTATCCCGAGGGCGGTCGCCCCCTTGCCGTGGACGACGGCCACCAGGCCGTTCTCCAGGGGCTGGAACCAGCTGAGGCCGATCTTCCACAGGGGGCCGCCGAACTCCTCGGCGCGGGGGCACAGGGCGACCGGCTCGCCGTCCGGGCCCGTGCGGTAGAGGTTCCACCAGCCGCTGCGGTCGCTGAGGTGCAGCAGCCGCCCGTCGGCGGTCCAGCCGACCTGCGGCACCGACTCCTCGGGCCCGCCGGCGACGGACCGGACGTCCGCGAAGGCGCCGTCGGGCGTGACGTCGGCGAGCAGGACCTCCGTACCGTCCCAGGGCATCCGGGGGTGGTCCCAGCCGATCCAGGCGACCCGCCGGCCGTCCGGGGAGAGCCGGGGCCCGGTGACGAAACGGTGGCGGTCGTCGGTCAGTTCACGGACCGCCGACCGGTCGGCCTCCGCCGATCCGTCCAGGGGGACGGCGGCCAGGACCCGGCGCACATCGGTCGGCGCGGGCCCGGTGAACTCCTCCAGGACGCACCAGACCTCGCCCCGCTCGGGGCGGATCACGGGGTCCGCCCAGCGCAGCCCGCCGCCGATCGCGGAGACGGGCGTGAGCGGCCGGGGGGCGGCCAGGTCGCCGTCGCCGTCCGGCTCGTAGGCGTACAGCCGCTGGTCGGGGAAGTGGGCGAAGACGATCAGGGGGCCGCCTGCCTCCCGTGCGTGTCCCGCCCAGGGCTGCCCGCCGTACTCGATCACCCGGGTGCGTACGTTCCACGGGAGAGGCAGGGCCTGTTCCTCGGCTCCGTCGGCCCTGCGGCGCATCAGAGTGCGCCGGCCGCCCTCGGTGGGGCGCGGCTCCGTCCACCACAGCTCCTCGCCGACGGCCCCGAGATACTCGGGGCGACCGTCGCGGGCGGCGGCCAGCGCGGCGCCGATGGGCGAGGGCCAGCTGCCGTAGGGGCCCGTGGGTACCATGCCGACTCCCCTTCACGCGGACCGGAGATAGTGGTCGAGGACGCGGACGCCGAAGTGGAGCGCGTCGACGGGGACGCGCTCGTCGACGCCGTGGAACAGTGCGCCGTAGTCCAGCTCCGGGGGGAGCTTCAGCGGGGAGAAGCCGTAGCCGGTGATCCCGAGCCGGGAGAACTGCTTGGCGTCGGTGCCTCCGGACATGGCGAACGGCACGACATGGCCGGCCGGGTCGAAGTGCTCCACGGCGGCCCGCAGCTTGGCGAAGGTCGGGGAGTCGACGGGGGCTTCCAGGGGGACCTCGCGGTGGTGGAACTCCCACTCCACGTCGGGCCCGGTGAGCAGGTCCATCGTCGCGGAGAACTCCTCCTCGCCGCCGGGCAGCATACGGCCGTCGACATAGGCGACGGCGTGGCCCGGGATGACGTTCACCTTGTAACCGGCGTCCAGCATCGTGGGGTTGGCGCTGTTGCGGACGGTCGGCTCGACCAGGGCGGCGGCCGGGCCGAGCTTCTCCAGGAGCCGGTCGACGTCGGAGCCGTCGGCGGAGACGTCCGCCTCGATGCCGTGCAGCGCGGCCAGTTCGGTGAGCGCGGCCCGTACGGTCCGCGTGAGACGGACCGGCCACGGGTGGTCGCCGATGCGGGCGACGGCGGCGGCGAGCCGGGTGACGGCGTTGGCGGTGTTCACCTTGGAGCCGTGTCCGGCCCGGCCGTGGGCGGTCAGCTTGATCCAGGCCGTGCCGCGCTCGCCGGCCGCGATCGGGTAGAGCGTCATGCCGGGGTGCGGGTGGAAGCTGAACGCCCCGGATTCGCTGATGCCTTCCGTGCAGCCTTCGAATAGGCCGGGGTGCTGGTCGGCGAGGTAGCCCGAGCCGTCCTCGGCGCTGGCCTCCTCGTCGGCGGTGTACGCGAGGACGATGTCGCGGCGCGGCCGGATGCCCTGGCGGGCCCAGGAACGGACCACGGCGAGCACCATCGCGTCCATGTTCTTCATGTCCACGGCCCCGCGCCCCCACACCACTCCGTCGCGGACCTCGCCGGAGAAGGGGTGCACGGCCCAGTCGGCGGGCTCGGCCGGGACCACGTCCAGATGGCCGTGGACGAGCAGGGCGTCGGCGGACGGATCGGTGCCCTCGATCCGGGCCACCACGTTGGTGCGGCCGGGCGTCCGCTCCAGGAGGGCGGGTTCGAGGCCGATGGCGGCGAGGCGTTCGGCGACGTACTCGGCCGCGGGCCGTTCCCGGCAGTCCCCACCGCCCCTGTTGGTGGTGTCGATCCGGATCAGCTCGGAGGTGAAGGTCACCACCTCGTCGAGGGCCGCGGCGTCCGGCCGCTGGGTCGGCTCATCCATACTGCTCCTCCACGGCGGCCGAGACGATGGTCGTGACCGCCTTGAACGTGCGAATGCCTTCGTACATCGTCTCGCTGGTGTACGCGACGCGGCGTTCGCCGCTCCGTGCCGTGCCGGGCACCACCGTGGCGGCGGCCGCGAGATGCTCGGCGTCGAACTCCAGCTCCACCGTGAACGGTCCGCCCCGCACCGGCTCGTGCCGTACGGCGAGGGCCGCCGCCGCCTTGGCCGCCGCCCGGATCTCGGCGGCCGTACGGGTCGGCGGGCGGCACACCGCCGCATACCGCGAGACATGGTCCTTGACCGCGACCTTGTGCGCCTCGGGCGCGTACCCCAGGGCGTCCTCGCAGGTCAGGTCGTCCCCGGTGACGAGGACGACCGGCACGCCGTACTCCGCCACCACATGGGCGTTGAGCAGCCCCTCGCTCGCCCGCTCGCCGTTCAGCCACACACCGGTGATGGAGTTGGCGAGATAGGTGTGGGCGAGCACACCCTCGGCGCCCGCGCCGGTGTGATAGCCGACGAAGGCAATGCCGTCGACGTCGCCGTGCTGCGCGCCCTCCACCATGGAGAGGGACTTGTGCCGGCCGGTGAGCATCTCGGCCCGCTCGTCGAGCCGTTCGAGGAGCAGGTTCCGCATCGTCCAGTGCGCCTCGTTGACGAGCACCTCGTCGGCGCCGCCGTCGAAGAAGCCGAGCACCGCCGCGTTCACGTCGGAGGTGAACATGGACCGGCACCGCTCCCACTGCGGTGTCCCCGGCAGCACGTCGGCGGGCCAGGTGACGCCGGTGGCGCCTTCCATGTCGGCGCTGATCAGGATCTTCATGCCTGGAAACCGTACGCGGCGACCGGCGGCACGACCACCCCTGTGGACAAGTGTCGGTGGAGTGGACGTGTGACGCCCGCCCGGGCCGCCGGCGGCGGGTCAGTCCTCGTGGCCGAGCTGCAGGTCGCGTTCGGTGCGTCCGCCGCCTGCCATCTGGAGGACGGTGGCGACCGGCGGATAGCCGGCGGCGATGACCGTGTACTCGCCGGAGGACAGGTCCACGAACCGGAACGTTCCGTCCGGGCCGGTCGTGAGGGTGTCCACCACGTTCCCGGCGGCGTCGAGGAGGGTGACCCGGGCGTCCTCGACGGGGCGGCCGCCGCCCGCGCGGACCGTGCCGCGCAGCACCGCGCCGCCCGCCAGCTCGATGTCCTGGCGGGTCTCGCGGGAGGCCTGCACGCTCACCGGGAGGGCGGCGGGCCGGAAGGCGGGGGCGCTGGCGGCCAGCGTGTACTCCCCCGCCACCAGTTCGGTGATGACATAACCGCCGTCGCGGCCGCTGCGGGTGGAGGCGACGACCTCTCCGCGTACGTCGGTGAGGGTGACCGCCGCGTCCCGTACGGGAGAACCGTCGGCGGTGACGACCGTTCCGGCCAGCCGGCCCGCACCGCCGAGGACCACGTCGAGCTCGACGGGGCGTTCGCCGACGGTGACGGAGACGGCCTGCGGCTGGTGCCCGCCGGCCGCGGCGATCAGGACGTACGAGCCGGCGCCCGGCACGCTCAGGGCGTACCGCCCGTCCTCGCCGCTGCCGCCGCGGCCGATCTGCCGGCCCTGGACGTCGATGAGGGTGAGGGCGGCGCGCGGGACGCGGGTGCCGTCGTGGTGCTGGACGGTGCCGCAGACCGGGAGCCCGGCGGGGGTTGGGTGGGCGGTGGCGTTCCTGGCCCGGGGGACGGCGGTGGCCTCGGCGGCGGGGGTGGGGTGGGACACCAGCGGTTTCTCCTTGAGGAAGAAGGCGAGAACGAGGCCGAGCACGAGGACCGGCACGAGGTAGAGGAAGATGCGCGGCATCGCGTCCGCGTACGCCTGGATGTAGGCGTCGCGCAGGGCGGGCGGGAGGGCGTGCACCGCCTGCGGAGTGATCGATTCGGCGGCGGGCAGGACCGCTCCCGCCGTGCGCGGCAGGGAGTCGGCGAGGGCGTCGTCGAGCCGGGCGGCGAAGAGCGTGCCGAAGACGGCCGCACCGACGCTGCCGCCGATCTGGCGGAAGTAGTTGTGGGCGCTCGTGGCGGTGCCGAGGTCGGCGGGGCGTACGGAGTTCTGCACGGCCAGGATGAGGACCGGCATGACGAGGCCGATGCCGACGCCGAGGACGGCCTGCCAGACGCTGTGGTGCAGGCGCGGGGTGTCCGTCTCCATCCGGGAGAGCAGCCACATGCCGGCGACGGAGACGGCGCCGCCGAGCACCGGGTAGATCCGGTAGTGGCCGGTGCGGCTGATGAGCTGTCCGGACACGATCGAGGCGACGACGATCCCGCCCATCAGGGGCAGCATGAGGAGGCCGGACTCGGTGGCGGTGGCGCCCTCCACCATCTGCAGGAAGGTCGGCAGATAGCTGGCGGCGCCGAACAGCGCGATGCCGACGACCGCTCCGACGAGGCTGGTGACGGTGAAGACCGAGTCGCGGAACAACCGCAGCGGGATGAGGGGTTCGGGCGCGAAGTGCTCGACGACCAGGAAGAGCAGGGTGGTCACGGCCGCCCCGCACCCGAGGCCGATGACGACCCGCGAGTCCCACGCGTACTCGGTCCCGCCCCAGCTGGTCAGCAGGACCACGCAGGTGGAGGCGGCGGCCAGCAGGAGCGCGCCCAGGACGTCGAGCCGCGCCCGCTCCGTGGGCCTGGGGAGCTTGAGGACGAGGGCGACGACGGCGAGGGTGACGAGGCCGAAGGGGACGTTGAAGTAGAAGCACCAGCGCCAGGAGACGTGGTCGGTGAAGAATCCGCCGAGCAGCGGTCCGGCGACGGAGGCCAGACCGAAGGCGGCCCCGATGAGGCCCATGTAGCGGGCGCGTTCCCGGGCCGGGACGATGTCGGCGATGATCGCCTGCACGCCGATCATGAGGCCGCCGGCTCCGACGCCCTGCACGGCCCGGAAGGCGATGAGCTCGTCCATGGTCCGTGACCAGCCGGCCAGGGCCGAGCCGATGACGAAGACCACGATGGCGAAGAGGAAGACGCCCTTGCGGCCGAAGAGGTCGCCGAGCTTGCCGTAGACGGGCAGGCCGATGGTGGCGGTGAGGAGGTAGGCGGTGATCGCCCAGGACATCCGGTCCAGGCCCTGGAGTTCGCCGACGATCTTCGGCAGGGCGGTGGCGACGATCATCTGCTCCAGCGCGGCGAGCAGCAGCGCGAGCATCAGCCCGGAGAAGACGAGCCGGACCCGGCGGGGGTCGAGGGCCGGTGCCGGTTCGGGCGGCGGTTCCTGGCCGGACGGCGGATCGCCCTCGACGAGCGGCGTCGTGTCCTCGGCGGCTTTCACCATCGCGATCGCACCCACATGCTGCTCCCCTCGTCACGGCGTCGGCGCCGCGCCATTCTTCGCATTGGGCGCGAAGCGGGAGCAAGTCGGACGGGAGGGCGGATCGGTGGTGCCCAGGGGCGTGAACAGGCCTGCGGCAGGTGGCACTTGGGGCGCTCATCAGCGCGTTTACGAGAGCCCCCGCGCCCCCTGGGCGCGCGGGGCGCTCTGGCGGGGGTCGCGGGGAAACCACTCGAATCGGTGAGCGGTGTTCGTGGTGGAGGTTACTTCTCCACGTGGGTGGCCAGGTTGGCCAGCAGCGCGTCGTAGATGCGGGCGAGCCCCTTGGGGGCGAAGGTCTTCTCGAAGAAGCCGCCGATGCCTCCGGCGCCGTTCCAGACGGTGGTGACGACGGCCTTCGAGGCGCCTTCGCCGGCGGGGGTGACGGTCCAGGTGGTGACCATGGAGGAGTTGCGGTCCTTCTCGACGAGCTGCCCGTCGGTGGGCTCGGTGACCTCCAGGAGGCAGTCCCGGACGCGCTTGCTCGTCGCCTGGAGCTTCCAGTGGACGAGGGTGCCCTCGCCGTCGCCGCCCTCCCGTACCTCGTACTCGCTGAAGTGCTCCGGCAGCACCTTCGCGCGCGTGCCGGTGTAGTCGGCCAGAGCATCGAACACCGTCTCCGCGTCCGCCGCGATGATCCGCTCCGTGGTGGCCTCGACCTGCGCCATTGCACTTCCTCCAGCTTGGTTCCTCGGGGTGGGAGGACCAGCCAACCACCTGCGCCCCGGCCCCCCAAATCCGGGACGCGGCGATCAAGGGAACATGTGTTCTATTCTGTGGCCAGGGCCGGGACCGCGGCTCGGGACACTGCCATCGAGGAGGCGGCCATGCGCTGGGACAATCTGGGCGACGACCCCGCCGCCCCCGCCGACATCGCGCTGTTCGGTACGGACGCGGTCACCACCCGCACCTTCGACACGCCCGAGTTCCGGGGAATCACGTTCCACGAGGTACGGGCCCGCTCGATCCTGAACCGGGTGCCGGGCGCCTCCCGCATGCCGTTCGAGTGGACGGTCAACCCCTACCGCGGCTGCACGCACGCGTGCGTCTACTGCTTCGCCCGCAAGACGCACAGCTATCTGGACCTCGACACCGGCCTCGGCTTCGACTCCCAGATCGTCGTCAAGATCAACGCCCCGGAGCTGCTGCGCAGGCAGCTCGCCTCCCGCCGCTGGCAGGGCGCGCACATCGCGATGGGCACCAACGTCGACTGCTACCAGCGCGCCGAGGGCCGCTACCGGCTGATGCCGGGGATCATCGCGGCGCTGCGCGACCACGCCAACCCGTTCTCGATCCTCACCAAGGGCACCCTGATCCTGCGCGACCTGGACCTCCTGGTGCGGGCCGCCGAGGTGACCGAGGTCGGCATCTCCGTCTCGGTCGGCTTCACCGACCAGGAGCTGTGGCGCACCGTCGAACCCGGCACGCCCTCGCCGCAGCGGCGCCTGGACGTCGTACGGACGCTCGGCGAGCACGGCATCGGCTGCGGGGTGCTCATGGCGCCGGTCGTCCCCTTCCTCGGCGACCGGCCGGAGCAGCTGCGCGAGACGGTGCGCGCCATCGCCGACGCCGGCGCGACGTCCGTGACCCCGCTCGTACTGCATCTGCGCCCCGGCGCGCGCGAGTGGTTCATGGCGTGGCTGCGGCAGCACCATCCCAGCCTGGTGGGGCGGTACGAGCGGATGTACGCGGACGGGGCCTACGCGCCGACCTGGTACCAGCGCCGGATCACCCGTCAGGTGCACGAGTTCGCCGACGAGTTCGGGATCGGCCCGGCCCGCCGGGGAGCGGCCCGCCGGAAACCCGTACCGGAAGAACCCGCGCCCGCGGGGCCGACCCAGCTCACCCTCCTCTGATCGGGTGAGCTCTCGGCGGAACACGTCCGTCAGCACCGCGTTCCGGGCACGGACGCCCTATGAACCCACGCGCAGGACTCCTGATCGCCACTGGGGCACTGGTCGCCGGGACGGTCACCGTCCTGCCCGCGGCCGCGGAGCCCCGGCCCGAACCGGCCACCCGTCCCCTCGCCCCGCTCGCCTGGACCGCCTGCCCCACCAAGGCGTATCCGAGGCTCCAGTGCGCCACCCTGAAGGTGCCGCTGAACCACGCCGAACCGGCGGGCCGGACCGTGACCCTCGCCCTGACCCGCGTCGCGCACACCGCGAAGGACTACCAGGGGCCGCTGCTCGTCAACCCCGGCGGCCCGGGCGGCAGCGGCCGGGCCATGGCCGGCTTCGTGGCGGCCTCGCTGCCCGCGAAGGTGGCGGCGCGGTACGACGTGATCGGCTTCGACCCGCGCGGGGTCGGCGAGAGCGAGCCCGCCCTCGACTGCCGGCCCGGCCACTTCGACCCCGTGCGGCCGGACTCCGTGCCGCTCGGCGCCAAGGGGGAGACGAGCAACGTCGAGCGGGCACGGTCCTTCGCGGAGGCGTGCGGGAAGAAGTACCCCGACGTACTGCCGTACATCGACACGGTCAGCGCGGCCCGGGACCTGGACGCGATCCGCGAGGCGGTCGGCGCGCCCCGGATCCACTACCTGGGCTACTCCTACGGCACGTACCTCGGCGCGGTCTACGCCCGGCTGTATCCGCAGCGGGTGGGCCGGTTCGCCCTCGACTCCGTCGTCAATCCGCGGGGCGTCTGGTACGAGGACAACATCGCGCAGGACCACGCCTTCGACGCCCGGCACAAGGACTTCATGGCCTGGGTGGCCCGCCAGGACACCACGTACAAGCTGGGCTCGGACCCCGCGGCGGTCGAGGCCGCCTGGTACCGGATGCGCGACGCGGTGGGCCGGGAGCCGGCCGGCGACAAGGTCGGCCCGGGCGAGCTCGAGGACACCTTCCTGCCGGGCGGCTACTACAACGGCTACTGGCCGAGGCTGGCCGAGGCGTTCTCGGCGTACGTCAACCGGAAGGACGCGGGCCCGCTGACCGAGGCGTACGAGGACCTGGCGGCGGCTGACGCCGCGGCCGACAACGGCTACTCCGTCTACACCGGCGTGCAGTGCCGGGACGCGGCGTGGCCGCGTGACTGGAACGTCTGGCGCAAGGACAACTGGGAGGCGCACGCGAAGGCGCCGTTCTCCGCCTGGAACAACGCCTGGTACAACGCTCCGTGCGCGTTCTGGCCCGTGAAGCCGCTGACCCCGCTCGACGTCTCGAACGACGCGGTGCCGCCGATGCTGATCCTCCAGGCGACGGACGACGCGGCGACCCCGTACGAGGGGGGTGTGGCGCTGCACCGGATGGTGCGCGGCTCCAGCCTGGTGGTCGAGCAGGGCGGCGGCAACCACGGCGTGTCGCTCGGCGGGAACGACTGCCTGGACGCGCATCTGGCGGCCTACTTCTCCACGGGGCGCGTGCCGCGCGCAGCCGCGGGAGCGGAGGCGGACGCGGTCTGCGAGGCGCTCCCGGAGCCGAAGCCGGAGCCGAAGCCGGCGAAGACGCCGGAGGCGCGTGACGGTGGACCGGCCGCCGAGGGGGTCCCGGCCCGCGACGGCGCCTCGGCGCGCGGCGCCCTCCTGCACCGGCTCCTCGGACACGGCGGCTGAGCGGACGCCGCCGGCCCCGCCGGTGACGGGACTGTCAGTGGCATGGGCGAGGATGTCGGACATGAGTACGCATCTCTCCCACGTGCCCGCCCCGGCGGGGGTCGCCCCGAGCCCCCAGTACAGCCACGTCGTGTGGGGCACCGGCCGGTTCGTCGCGATATCCGGCCAGTGCTCCCTCGACGCCTCGGGTGCGGTCGTCGGGGAGGACGACCCGGGGGCGCAGGCCCGTCAGGTCTTCGAGAACCTGCGCCGCTGTCTCGCCTCGGCCGGCGCCGGCTTCGAGGACGTGGTGAAGCTGACGTACTTCGTCACCGACGTCGCCCACCTCCCGGCGGTCAGGGCGGCGCGTGACGCCGCCTTCGGCGGGGCCCCGCTTCCGGCGAGCTCGGCGGTCCAGGTCTCCGCGCTGGTCCGGCCGGAGCTGCTCATCGAGATCGAGGCGTTCGCGCTCGTCCCGGAACGGAAGGAGGATTCCGTCTCGTCCGCGGCGCTCGCGCTCGTCCCGGCGCTGGAGGAGCAGAGCTCCTGAAGACGTGGCGGACACGGCCTCGGCGTTGCTCACGATCCGTCGAGCCGGGCGAGGGCCTGGCGGGCCGCCGCTCCGAGGCGGGGGTGCGCAAGGGCCGCCTCCAGCGCGTCCTTGGCGCGTCCGTCGCCGAGCGCTCCCAGGCCCTCGACGCAGGCGAGGCCGACCCGCCAGTGCGGATCGTCGGCCTCCAACCGCCGTTCGAGGACGGTGATCAGGGCCGGTACGGACTCGGGGGCGCGCAGTTCGGTGAGCAGACGGACCGGCAAGAGGGCGTAGGCGACGCGGAGTTCGTTGGTGGCGAGGGCGGCGGCGGCCCGGGCCGTACGGGGGTCGCCGAGCCGCGCCAGCGCGTAGGCGGCGGAGACGCAGCGCTCCGGATCTCGGTGGTTGAGCAGAAGGACGAGGGCTTCGAAGGCGCGTGGGTCCCGCGCGAGGCCGAGCCGGAAGGCGGCGATCTCCCGGGCCCAGAGGGGCTGTCCGGGCGCGGTGAGAACGCGCGCGAAATCGCCGGGGTCCTCACCCGCGACGAGTTCTTCGAACGTTTCGGAGTCGCCGTGGATCTCGTTCCGCAATCGATCGATCATCGAGCAGAATTCGGAGTCCTGGGCGATATCCATGGCGTTCAGCGTATCCGCGATCCAGATCACATTTTCCGAACTTCCCGGGACTGGCGCGCTCGTTACTCGCCGGTTAATCTCAGGTGAGCGGGGCACCCCCCGCGCCACTCGCAACGGCCTGGTGACGCAGCCGTTGTGGGATCGAGTTTGTCGGTTCGGCAGTTTTCGACGTGGCTCCGGGACAGAGCCCGTCGCTTCTCCTCCGCGCGCTCTCTACGCGCCCGCATTGCCGCCTCAGTCGTCACTCTTCCCTCCCTGGAGTCCCCTGATGGACATCCCTCTCTCCACCATCGCCGTCGTCGGTCTCGGCACCATGGGCACGGGCATCGCCGACGTCCTCGCCCGGGCCGGCCGCGAGGTCATCGGCATCGACATCAGCGACGCCGCCGCGGCGCGGGCCGTCGCCGCCCTGGAAGCCTCCACCGCCCGCGCGGTGAGCCGTGAGCGGATCACCGAGGAGGAGCGCCGAGACGTCCTCGCCCGCTTCCGTACCTACTCCGACCTCCACGCGGCGGCCGACGCCGATCTCGTCATCGAGGTCGTGCCCGAGTCGTACGAGGCCAAGCAGGAGGTCTTCCGGGCGCTGGACGCCGTCGTCCGGCCCGACGCGATCATCGCCACCGGTACCAACGCGCTGTCGGTCACCCGTCTCGCCGCCGACTCGGCGCACCCCGAGCGCGTGCTCGGCCTGCACTTCTTCACCCCGGTCCAGGCGATGAAGCTGGTGGAGGTCGTCTCCTCGGTCCTCACCGCCCCGCAGGCCGTGCAGGCCGTCACCGACCTCGCCCTCGACCTCGGCAAGGAGCCCGTCGCGGTCGGCGACCGCCCCGGGTTCGTCGCGGACGGCCTGCTCTTCGGCTACCTCAACCAGGCCGCGGCCATGTACGAGGCCAAGTACGCCTCCCGTGAGGACATCGACGCCGCCATGCGGCTGGGCTGCGGTCTGCCGATGGGCCCGCTCGCCCTTCTCGACCTGGTCGGGATCGACACCGCGCGGACCGTCCTGGAGGCGATGTACAGCGAGTCGGGCGACCGGCTGCACGCCCCAGCCCCGATCCTGAAGCAGCTGAGCGAGGCGGGCCTGACCGGCCGCAAGTCGGGCCGCGGCTTCTACACGTACGACGCGCCGGGCTCGGCCACCGTGGTCCGGGACGCGCTGACGCCGCTGGAGGATTCGGCCACGAGCGGCCGGAAGACCCGTGAGGTCCGCTCCGTGGGCGTGGCCGGCTCCGGCACCATGGCCTCGGGCATCGCCGAGGTCTTCGCCAAGGCCGGTTACGAGGTCGTGCTGGCGGCCCGGTCGCAGGAGAAGGCCGACACCGCCAAGGCCCGGATCGCCAAGTCGCTCACCCGTTCGGTCGACAAGGGCCGGATGACCGGCGAGGTCCGCGACGAGACGCTGGCGCGGATCACCCCGGCCGGTTCGCTCGACTCCTTCGCCGAGGTCGACCTCGCCGTCGAGGCGGTCGCCGAGGACCTGGAGATCAAGCAGCAGCTCTTCGCGACCCTGGACAAGATCTGCAAGCCGGGAGCGGTGCTGGCCACCACGACCTCCTCCCTGCCGGTCGTCGCCTGTGCCCGCGCCACCTCGCGGCCGCAGGACGTCATCGGGATGCACTTCTTCAACCCGGCGCCCGCCATGAAGCTGGTGGAGATCGTCCGGACGGTCCTGACCGCCGACGACGTGCACGCCACGGTCCGCGAGGTCACCGCGAAGATCAGGAAGCACCCGGTGGACTGCGGCGACCGGGCCGGTTTCATCGTGAACGCGCTGCTCTTCCCGTACCTGAACAACGCGGTGAAGATGGTCCAGGAGCACTACGCCTCCCTGGACGACATCGACGCCGCGATGAAGCTGGGCGGCGGCTACCCGATGGGGCCGTTCGAGCTCCTCGACGTCGTCGGGCTCGATGTCTCCCTCGCGATCGAGAAGGTGCTGCACCGCGAGTTCCGCGACCCGGGCCTGGCTCCGGCGCCGCTGCTCGAGCACCTGGTGGCCGCGGGCTGCCTCGGCCGCAAGACGGGTCGCGGCTTCCGCGAATATGCCCGACGCTGAGCCCTCCGCGGGCTGGGGAGGGCTGCTGAGTCCACCGGGCACCTCCGGAGGCCCCGGCGACCCTCCCCCACCTGGGCACACTCCCGCGCTGATGCAGTACGTTCAGGACATGTCCAAGGCCGCGAAGTCACCCCGTGCCACGTCCACGTCCGCCTCCGACTCCACGGAGAGCACGGCGGGCACCCGCGCGGCCGCTCAGCGGCTCAAGATGCGCCGCGAGCTGGCGGCCGCGGCGATGGAGCTGTTCGCGACCAAGGGGTACGAGGCCACGACGGTCGACGAGATCGCCGCGGCCGCCGGCGTCGCACGCCGGACGTTCTTCCGCCACTTCCGCTCGAAGGAAGAGGCGATCTTCCCCGACCACGACGACACCCTGGTGCGGGCGGAGGCGGTACTGAACGCCGCGCCGCCGCACGAGCACCCGCTGGACACGGTCTGCCGGGGCATCAAGGAAGTCATGAAGATGTACGCGGGGTCCCCTGCGGTCTCCGTGGAGCGTTACCGGCTCACCCGCGAGGTACCCACCCTGCGGGAGCGCGAGATCGCCTCGGTGGCCCGCTACGAACGGCTGTTCACCCGCTATCTCCTCGGCCACTTCGACGAGCGCGACCACCACGACGGCAACGACGACCCGCTGCTCGCCGAGGTGGCGGCGTCGGCGGTGGTCACGGCCCACAACCACGTGCTGCGCCGCTGGCTGCGGGCGGGCGGCCAGGGCGATGTCGAGGCGCAGCTCGACCACGCCTTCGCCATCGTCCGGGAGACCTTCGGCACCGGCATAGGCGCCCGGCCGGCGCAGGCGCCGCAGCCGGCCCAGCAGACGGCCCCCTCCGCCCCGGCCGGGACCGCGGCCCTGGCGTCCACCGCCCAGGACGTGGTGATCGCCGTGGCGCGTACGGACGCGCCGCTGGACGAGGTCATGCGCACCATCCAGCAGGCCCTGGCGAAGAGCTGACCCGCCGCACACAGAACACGACGAAGGCCGCCCCTGTGGGGGCGGCCTTCGTCCGTTTTCGTCCCACCCTTCGATCGATCATCGCTCATGTGTGACGGGCGGATCGCATCTGAGTGAAATTGTTGGCACGCAGTGCCTTGTCAGGTGACACGCGGTGCCATACGTTGATGTTGTCCGGGCGGCCGGCGCGCCGAGGTCTCCTCGTGCGCCGGCTGTCCCCACAAGCGATCGTGATTGTGCGCCCGGACGCCTGCGTCACAGGCAACCTCCGCGCCCACCCGGCGCAGCCACCGCACCACCCGCCGAACCGACGGCACACCTCCACAGCAGCACTCCACGACGTAACCCCTCAGCGTCTCCCTCAGACGCCGCACCGCCGGAGGCAACCCCGTGAAGGAAATCCTGGACGCGATCCAGTCGCCGGAGACCACGTCCGCCGACTTCGCCAACCTCAAGCTCCCCGAGTCGTACCGCGCCGTCACCGTGCACAAGGACGAGGCCGAGATGTTCGCCGGTCTCCCCAGCCTCGAGAAGGACCCGCGCAAGTCGCTCCACCTCGACGACGTGGCGCTGCCCGAGCTGGGCCCGGGTGAGGCCCTCGTGGCCGTCATGGCCAGCTCCGTGAACTACAACTCGGTCTGGACCTCCATCTTCGAGCCGGTGTCGACCTTCGGCTTCCTGGAGCGCTACGGCCGGCTCAGCGACCTCAGCAAGCGCCATGACCTGCCGTACCACGTCATCGGCTCCGACCTCGCGGGCGTCGTGCTGCGCACCGGCCCCGGCGTCAACTCCTGGAAGCCCGGCGACGAGGTCGTCGCGCACTGCCTCTCGGTCGAGCTGGAGTCCTCGGACGGCCACAACGACACGATGCTCGACCCCGAGCAGCGCATCTGGGGCTTCGAGACCAACTTCGGCGGCCTGGCCGAGATCGCGCTCGTCAAGTCCAACCAGCTGATGCCGAAGCCCGACCACCTCAGCTGGGAGGAGGCGGCGGCCCCCGGCCTCGTCAACTCCACCGCGTACCGCCAGCTGGTCTCCCGCAACGGCGCCGGCATGAAGCAGGGCGACAACGTCCTCATCTGGGGCGCCAGCGGCGGGCTCGGCTCGTACGCCACCCAGTTCGCGCTGGCCGGCGGCGCCAACCCGATCTGTGTCGTCTCCAGCCCCCAGAAGGCGGAGATCTGCCGCTCGATGGGCGCCGAGGCGATCATCGACCGCAACGCCGAGGGCTACAAGTTCTGGAAGGACGAGCAGACCCAGGACCCGAAGGAGTGGAAGCGCTTCGGCAAGCGCATCCGCGAGCTCACCGGCGGCGAGGACATCGACATCGTCTTCGAGCACCCCGGCCGCGAGACCTTCGGCGCGAGCGTCTACGTCACCCGCAAGGGCGGCACCATCACCACCTGCGCCTCGACCTCGGGCTACATGCACGAGTACGACAACCGCTACCTGTGGATGTCGCTGAAGCGGATCATCGGCTCGCACTTCGCCAACTACCGCGAGGCGTGGGAGGCCAACCGCCTGATCGCCAAGGGCAAGATCCACCCGACGCTGTCGAAGGTGTACTCGCTGGAGGACACCGGCCAGGCCGCGTACGACGTCCACCGCAACCTCCACCAGGGCAAGGTCGGCGTGCTGTGCCTGGCCCCCGAGGAGGGCATGGGCGTGCGCGACCAGGAGCTGAGGGACCAGCACATCGACGCCATCAACCGCTTCCGGAACATCTGAGGTTCCCCATGACAGAGCGTCAGAAGGACCGGCCGTGGCTCATGCGGACGTACGCCGGCCACTCGACCGCCGAGGCGTCCAACGAGCTGTACCGGCGCAACCTGGCCAAGGGTCAGACCGGCCTCTCGGTCGCCTTCGACCTGCCGACGCAGACCGGCTACGACCCCGACCACATCCTCGCCCGCGGCGAGGTCGGCCGGGTCGGGGTCCCGGTCTCGCACCTCGGTGACATGCGCCGGCTGTTCCAGGACATCCCCCTGGAGCAGATGAACACCTCGATGACCATCAACGCCACGGCCATGTGGCTTCTGGCGCTCTATCAGGTGGTCGCGGAGGAGCAGGGCGCGGACGTCACCAGGCTCCAGGGCACCACCCAGAACGACATCGTGAAGGAGTACCTGTCGCGCGGGACGCACGTCTTCCCGCCCGGCCCGTCGCTGCGGCTGACGACGGACATGATCACCTACACGGTGAACCACATCCCGAAGTGGAACCCGATCAACATCTGCAGCTACCACCTGCAGGAAGCGGGAGCCACTCCGGTCCAGGAGATCTCCTACGCGATGTCCACCGCCATCGCGGTTCTCGACGCGGTCTTCGCCTCCGGCCAGGTCCCCGAGGAGCGCAGGGGAGAGGTGGTCGCCCGTATCTCCTTCTTCGTGAACGCGGGCGTCCGCTTCATCGAGGAGATGTGCAAGATGCGCGCCTTCGGCCGCATCTGGGACAAGATCACCCGCGAGCGGTACGGCATCGAGGACGCCAAGCAGCGCCGCTTCCGCTACGGCGTGCAGGTCAACTCGCTCGGTCTGACCGAGGCGCAGCCGGAGAACAACGTCCAGCGGATCGTCCTCGAGATGCTGGCCGTGACGCTCTCCAAGGACGCACGCGCGCGTGCCGTCCAGCTCCCCGCCTGGAACGAGGCCCTGGGGCTCCCCCGCCCCTGGGACCAGCAGTGGTCGCTCCGTATCCAGCAGGTCCTGGCGCACGAGTCGGACCTGCTGGAGTACGAGGACATCTTCGCCGGCTCGCACGTCATCGAGGCCAAGGTGGACTCCCTCGTGGAGGAGTGCCTGGCCGAGATCGACCGGATCCAGGAGATGGGCGGCGCGATGGCCGCCGTCGAGTCCGGCTACCTCAAGTCGCAGCTGGTCTCCTCGCACGCCGAGCGGCGGGCCCGGATCGAGGCCGGCGAGGAGAAGATCGTCGGCGTCAACATCTTCCAGTCCACCGAGGAGAACCCGCTCACCGCGGACCTCGACACGGCGATCATGACGGTCGACCCGGCCAACGAGGCCCGTGTCGTGGCCAAGCTCCACGAGTGGCGGGACAACCGCGACGAGACCCGCGCCCAGGAGGCGCTGGCCGCGCTCAAGGCGACCGCCGCGGGCGACGGGAACCTCTTCGAGGCGACGCTGGAGTGCGCCCGCGCGGGTGTCACCACCGGCGAGTGGTCCTGGGCGCTGCGGGACGTCTTCGGCGAGTTCCGCGCCCCCACGGGCGTCTCCTCCGCCCCGGTCGCCGTGACCGCCGAGGAGGGCACCCCGATGGCTCTCGTACGGGAGAAGGTGGCGCGCACCGCCGAGGAGCTGGGCGCCGGGCGGCTGCGGCTCCTGGTCGGCAAGCCGGGCCTGGACGGACACTCCAACGGCGCCGAGCAGATCGCCGTACGCGCGCGTGACGCCGGTTTCGAGGTGGTGTACCAGGGGATCCGGCTGACCCCCGAGCAGATCGTCAACGCGGCCCTCGCCGAGGACGTGCACTGCGTGGGTCTGTCGATCCTCTCCGGCTCGCACGCCGAGCTGGTCCCGGACGTCCTCGACCGCCTCCGCGAGGCGGGTGCGGCCGATATTCCGGTCATCGTCGGCGGGATCATCCCGAACGCCGACGCCGCGGATCTGAAGCGTGCGGGAGTGGCCGCCGTCTTCACCCCGAAGGACTTCGGTATCACGGAGATCATCGGCCGTATCGTCGACGAGATCCGGAAAGCGAACAAGCTCGACCCTCTGGAGGTCCCCGCATGACGAACGTGAACCGGCTCCGGCCGCGCCGCTCCTGCCTGGCCGTGCCCGGCTCCAACCCGCGCTTCCTGGAGAAGGCCCAGGGGCTCGCCGCGGACCAGGTCTTCCTCGACCTGGAGGACGCCTGCGCGCCGCTCGCCAAGCCCGAGGCGCGGCACACGATCGTGAAGTTCCTCAACGAGGGCGACTGGACCGGCAAGACGCGGGTCGTGCGGGTCAACGACTGGACGACCCACTGGACGTACCGGGACGTCGTCACCGTCGTCGAGGGCGCCGGCCAGAACCTCGACTGCATCATGCTGCCGAAGGTCCAGGACGCCCAGCAGATCGTGGCGCTCGACCTCCTGCTGACCCAGATCGAGAAGACGATGGGCTTCGAGGTCGGCAAGATCGGCATCGAGGCGCAGATCGAGAACGCCCAGGGCCTCAACAACGTCAACGCGATCGCGCAGGCCTCCCCCCGCGTCGAGACGATCATCTTCGGCCCGGCCGACTTCATGGCCTCCATCAACATGAAGTCGCTGGTCGTCGGCGAGCAGCCGCCCGGCTACGGCGCCGACGCGTACCACTACATCCTGATGGCCATCCTGATGGCGGCCCGCGCCAACAACCTCCAGGCGATCGACGGCCCCTACCTCCAGATCCGCAACCAGGAGGGCTACAAGGCGGTCGCCCAGCGCGCCGCGGCTCTCGGCTTCGACGGCAAGTGGGTGCTGCACCCGGACCAGGTCGCCGCGGCGAACGAGATCTTCTCCCCCTCGCAGGAGGACTTCGACCACGCCGAGCTGATCCTGGACGCGTACGACTACTACACCTCCGAGGCCGGCGGCAAGAAGGGCTCGGCCATGCTCGGCGACGAGATGATCGACGAGGCCAGCCGCAAGATGGCCCTGGTCATCTCCGGCAAGGGCCGGGCCGCCGGAATGCGGCGCACCAGCAAGTTCGAGATCCCGGAGGCGTAGGACCCATGCAGTTCGGCCGTACGTACGAAGAGTTCGAGGTCGGTGCCGTCTACAAGCACTGGCCCGGGAAGACGGTCACCGAATACGACGACCACCTCTTCTGTCTGCTGACGATGAATCACCACCCGCTGCACATGGATGTGAATTACGCGGAGAACACGACGGACTTCAAGAGGAACGTCGTCGTCGGCAACTACATCTACTCGCTGCTGCTCGGCATGTCCGTCCCGGACGTCTCGGGCAAGGCGATCGCCAACCTGGAGATCGAGTCGCTGCGCCATGTCGCGCCGACCTTCCACGGCGACACCATCTACGGCGAGACCACGGTCCTCGACAAGACGCCGTCGAAGTCGAAGAGCGACCGCGGGATCGTCTACGTCGAGACCAAGGGCTACAAGCAGGACGGCACCCTCGTGTGCGTCTTCCGCCGCAAGGTGATGGTCCCCACGGAGACGTACATCAAGGAGCGCGGCGGCGAGCAGCCGGGCCGGCCCGAGCCGAAGGAACAGGGGAAGTAGTCATGGCGCGACTCGCCCAGACCCACGGTCTGACCGATGTGCAGCAGGAGATCCTCGCCACGGTCCGGGACTTCGTCGACAAGGAGATCATCCCGGTCGCGACGGAGCTGGAGCACCGCGACGAGTACCCGCAGCAGATCGTCGACGGGCTCAAGGAACTCGGTGTCTTCGGTCTGATGATCCCCGAGGAGTACGGGGGCCTGGGTGAGTCGCTGCTCACCTACGCGCTGTGCGTGGAGGAGATCGCCCGCGGCTGGATGTCGGTCTCCGGCATCATCAACACCCACTTCATCGTGGCGTACATGCTCAAGCAGCACGGCACCCAGGAGCAGAAGGAGTACTTCCTTCCGCGGATGGCGGCCGGCGAGACGCGCGGCGCCTTCTCGATGTCGGAGCCGGCCCTCGGCTCGGATGTGTCGGCCATCACCTCCAAGGCGGTCAAGGACGGCGACGAGTACGTCCTGAACGGCCAGAAGATGTGGCTGACGAACGGCGGTACGTCAACGCTGGTCGCCGTTCTCGTCCGAAGTGACGAAGGACACCCCGAGGGGACCGCCCCCCACAAGTCGATGACGACCTTCCTCGTCGAGAAGGAGCCCGGCTTCGGTGAGGTCCGCCCCGGCCTCACCATCCCCGGGAAGATCGACAAGATGGGCTACAAGGGGGTCGACACCACCGAGCTCATCATGGATGGACTGCGCATTCCGGCCAATCGCGTCCTCGGCGGCACCACCGGCCGGGGCTTCTACCAGATGATGGACGGTGTCGAGGTCGGGCGGGTGAACGTCGCGGCCCGTGGTTGCGGCGTCGCACAGCGTGCCTTCGAACTGGGCGTCTCGTACGCCCAGCAGCGCCACACCTTCGGCAAGCCGATCGCCCAGCACCAGGCGATTCAGTTCAAGTTGGCCGAAATGGCTACCAAGGTGGAAGCCGCTCATGCCATGATGGTGAACGCAGCGCGCAAAAAGGACTCCGGGGAACGAAACGATCTCGAAGCAGGGATGGCGAAGTACCTCGCCTCCGAGTACTGCAAGGAAGTCGTCGAGGACGCCTTCCGTATCCACGGTGGATACGGGTTCTCCAAGGAGTACGAGATCGAGCGCCTCTACCGCGAGGCGCCGATGCTGCTCATCGGTGAAGGTACCGCCGAGATCCAGAAAATGATCATCGGTCGCCGGCTGCTCGAGGAGTACCGCTTCCAGGGTTGATTGTCGCTTTCGGGTCGGTTCGGCCGCGAAGAAGATCACACCCTGACAGCGTTTGCCAAGGGTTTCCGGCCGACCGACTCGGCTTCTGGCTTGCCCAGTTGCGGCTCGCAACCGATAGCATCGCCGGAAAGCCGCCGTCCCCGTTGCCCGTGCGGCATCATCCGCTACGAAGGTCATCCATGCCCCACAGCCAAACCTCTGCACCTCGCGACAGCCTCGCTGGCGTACGCCTCGCGCGCGGAGCATCGCCGTGGCTTCTGCCGACCGTCGCCACCGCGGCGCTCAGCCTGACCCGGGCCCGCCGGTCCGGGCGCTGGGCCGCTGTCGCCGTGCCCACCACCGCCCTGGCGGCGGGCATGCTGTGGTTCTTCCGCGACCCCGAGCGCGAGATCGCTCAGGGCCGGGTCATCTCGCCCGCCGACGGTGTGGTGCAGAGCATCATGCCGTGGAAGGACGGCCGGACCCGGGTCGCCATCTTCATGAGCCCGCTGAACGTCCACGTCAACCGCGCGCCGCTGGCCGGCACGGTGACGTCCGTGGAGCACATCCCCGGCGGGTTCGTCCCGGCGTTCAACAAGGAGAGCGAGAACAACGAGCGCGTTGTCTGGCACTTCGACACCGAGCTCGGTGACATCGAGATGGTGCAGATCGCGGGGGCCGTGGCCCGCCGCATCGTGCCGTACATCCCGCAGGGGACGAAGGTCGAGCAGGGCGAGCGCATCGGTCTGATCCGCTTCGGGTCGCGCGTCGACATCTACCTTCCGGAAGGTGTGGACGTCGCCGTCGAGGTCGGTCAGACCACGACCGCGGGGGTGACTCGCATTGACCGTGATTGATCCGGACACTCGGGCCGGCGACTGGGTCGCCGACGCGGAGGCGGACGGTGCCGACGAGGCCGAGGAGATGCCGCTGTCGCTGAGGCTGTCCATAGCGGACGCCCTCACGCTCGGTAACGCGACGTGCGGATTCATGGCGGTGTACTTCACCACCACCGGCATCCTCATCCCGCACCTCACGGGCAGCGCCGAGACCGGCATGGCGCGCAACAGCGCCGCCACCGCCGTGATCCTCATGCTGTGCGCGGCGATCTTCGACCTCTTCGACGGCATCGTGGCGCGCAAGCTGCGCTCCTCCCCCATGGGCGCCGAGCTCGACAACCTCTCGGACCTGATCAGCTTCGGTCTGGCTCCGGCGTACTTCGTGCTCGTGTACGGGATGGTCGCGGTCCCGGACGGCGCGCAGCAGAAGGTCTCCGCGGTGGCCGCGGTCGCCGTGCTCCTCGCGGTGGTGCTGCGGCTGGCGAGATTCTCGTGCGTGACCATGAAGGACGGCATGTTCCAGGGCATGCCGAGCCCCTTCGGCGCGCTGACGGTCGTCTCGATCGTCCTGCTTGAGCTGCCGTTCGTCCCGACGCTGCTCGCGATCATCGGAGTGGCGTGGCTGATGGTGAGCCGGGTCGAGTACCCCAAGCCGCGGGGTGTCCTCGCGGTGGCGATGCTCGCCTGGATCGTCGGCGCCATGGGCATGCTGGCGGCATGGGCCTTCGACGCGCCGGGCGGGCAGTTCCTGCTCCAGACCGGGTGCGCGCTGCAGGTCGTGATGGGCGCCGTGATCCCCCTCTTCGCGACGGCCCGCCGGGTGAACACCTTCCGCGGCAACCGGCGCGAGAGCCGGGAGGCGCGACAGGCGGAGGCGGCGCAGCTGCCGTAGTCGTCGGACGTGAAGGGCCCGGACGCGAGATGTCGCGTCCGGGCCCTTCTTCATGCCGTCATGCTCCGAGCCGCTTGTAGTACAGCGTGGTGGGGCGCAGGACCCCCGTGGGGTCGGCGGCGAAGTCGGGGATGATCCCGGCCGGCGTCCAGCCCGCCTTGCGGTAGAGGCCCTCGGCGGGGCTGTCGGTCTGGGTGTCCAGGACGAGCAGGCTCAGCCCCGCCTCCCTGGCGTGGGCCTCCGCCGCGGCGAGCAGGCGGGCGCCCAGGCCCTGGCCCCGGGCCCCCCGGTGGACGATCAGCCGGGCGATCTCGCCGCGGTGCCGACCGTTCGGCTTGTCGGTGCGGACAAGGGTGACCGCCCCCAGGACCTCCCCCGCCGGCCCGTGGGCCGCCCAGACGTCCCGCAGCCCCTGCCGGGCCTCCTCGGCGACACTGAGCCACCAGGCGGCCGCCTCGGCCGGTTCCAGAGGGGCCAGGAAGCCCAGGGAGGCTCCGCCGTCGACCGCGTCGACGAGCAGCGCGGCGAGGCCGCCGGGCGCGTGGGTGCGGAGCCGGTCGGCGTCGAGCCGCTCGATCCGGGCGTGGTCGGCGGTGGCGGGGCGGGGCGTGAAGTTGTCGCTCATGGCCTGAGCCTCACACACGGTTGTTGCGGGCAGGTGACCCGACGCGGTGGCGTTGCGGTACGGGATCCTCTACGGCCCGGGCACCTGGTACGCCCCGGGCGGGCCCGGGGCTGGACACCGGCTCACCCCTCCTGGCGCGACGGCTTCGCCCGCCAGGAGGGGTGAGCCCGGTCAGAGCCGGGTGGCGCCCCCGGTTCAGCCCGCCTTCGGGGTGAAGGTCTTCGCCGCGTCGGAGACGAAGGGCTCGCGGACCGTGCGCATGCCGCCGGGGACGTTCTTGTCCGGCTGGATGATGACGGACTCGCGGGACGAGGGGGCCTTCGGGTCGCTCAGGTCGTGCGTCATGCCGAAGCCCGCGTCATGGGCGTCGAGCGTGAGCAGCGCCTTGCCGATGCCCTCCCGCGTGAGGTCCTTGTCCGCGCACGCCTTCTTCAGGGCCTCGCCGAAGACGCTCGCCGCCGTCCAGCCGGCGACGATGCCGTTGTCGAGGCTGTCGTTCGGATAGGCGGCCTTGTAGTCGGTCACGAGCTTCTTCGCGGCGGGGGTGTCCGCGCCGATCGGGAGGCTGGGAGAGGCGAACCAGTACATCTTCTCCAGGGCCGGTCCGGCCTGGGTGCCGAGGAGCTGCGGGGCGAACGCCGAGTTGTTGCCGACGATCGGCACCTGGAGCCTGGTCGCCGCCGCGACACCGACCAGCGAGGCCGCCTGACGGGGGCCGGCGCTGATGACGATGCCCTTGACGCCCGCCTGCTTGAGCGCCGCGACCTGCGCCGACATGTCGTTGTCGGTGGGCTTGATCTTCTGCTCGACGACCGTGAGCCCGGCCTTCTCCGCGGCGTGCTTCGAGCCGGCGAGCGCGTTCTCGCCGTAGTCGCCCTCGAAGTAGACATGGCCGAGCTTGTCGCCCCGCTTCAGGCCCTTCTCCGTCACCAGGAAGTCGACCGCGTTGATCGTCTCCACGTCGTACGTGGCGCCGAGGACCCGGATGTACGGGGAGCCGAGCAGCGACGCCGACCACGCCTGCGGCAGCACGAGCCCCTTGTCCTGGCCGTCGACGCGCTGCTTGACGGCGGCGACGAACGGGGAGCCGATGAACTGGGCGTAGCCGACGACCTTCGGCTCCAGCTCGGTGTACGCCGACAGCGCCTTCTGCGGGTCGTAGCCGTGGTCGCGGACCGTCAGTTCCAGTTGCCGGCCGCAGATCCCGCCGGCCGCGTTGGCCTGCTTGACGTACAGCTGCTGCGCCTGCGTGACGCTCTTGCCGAGCGTGGCGTAGACACCGGTCATGTCGGTGAGGGCGCCGATCGCGATGGTCTTGTCGGTGACGCCCGCGCCGGCCTTCACCCCGTCCGCGCCGGTGCCCCGGTCGTCGCCGCTCTTGGCCTTGGAACTGCATCCGGCCGCCGTGAGCGCGACCAGGACGGCGAGTGCGGCGGTCAGGCCCCGCACGGCCTGTCGTCGGTGGTTCATCGGTTCTCCCCTGAGGATTGCGTGGAACGCGAGGGTTGCTTGGTGCGCCGTGCGGCCAGCCGGACCAGGCCGCCGGGCAGGAAGAGCACCACCGCGACGACGGCGGCGCCGTAGAGATAGCGGGCGGCCTCCCCCGGTGCGATCCCGCCCGTCCCGGGGGCGGAGACCAGGGGGAGCGCGTCGCTGTACCGGTTGAGGAGCTGCGGCAGGAGGGAGACGAAGACGCCCCCGACCACCGCTCCGGCGACCGAGCCGAGACCGCCGATGACGATCATGGCCAGGTATTCGAGGGAGAGCATCATGCCGAAGTACTCCGGCACGGTGCGCTGGAAGACCAGCGCGAGGAGGACGCCGGCGAGTCCCGCGTACATGGAGGACAGGACGAAGACGGCGGCCCGGTAGCGGGCCACGGGGATGCCCATGACGCCCGCCGCGATCCGGTGGTCCCGGATGGCGTTCATGGCGCGGCCGGGGCGGCCGCGCAGCACCCCGCGGGCGAACAGCGCGCCCCCGAGGAGCAGGACGAGACCCACGTACCAGAGTTTCTCGGCGGAGCCGAACGGCACGTCGGCGACGAGGAGTTCGCTGTCGTCGAAGGTGAGGCCGAAGAGAGTGAGCGGGGGGACCGCCCGGCCGTTGAAACCTCCGGTCAGGTCATGCGCGTTGAAGAGCACATGCTGGCCGATGAAGATCAGCGCGAGGGTGGCGATACCGAGGTACGCGCCCCGTAGCCGGCCGGCGATCGGGCTGAACACGCCCCCCGCCAGGCCCGCGAGCGCCACGGCGAGGACGGCGGCGAGCCAGCCGGGCAGCCCGAGTCCGGCGAGGCCGTCCCTGCCGTCGCCGGCGAAGGCGCAGTAGCCGTAGGCGCCGACGGCGAGGAAGAAGGCGTGGCCCATGGAGAGCTGGCCGGTGGCGCCGGTCAGCAGGTTGATGCCGATGGCACCGATGGCGGCGGCCATGGCGAACAGCCCGGCCTGGAGCCAGAAGCGGTCCAGATAGAAGGGGAAGGCGGCGAGGACGAGACCGGCGGCGGCCCAGACCCAGGTGCGCGGCCGGGTGAGGGCGGCGCGGGCGGCGACGGGCCGGGCGAGGAGATCAGACACGGGCCAGCTCCTTCGTACCGAAGAGTCCGGCGGGGCGGATCAGCAGCACCGCGACCATCACCAGGTACGGCGCCAGGTCGCCGATGCCCCGGCCGAGGAAGGTCAGGTCGCCCTGGTAGCCGGTGGCGAGGGACTCGGTGACGCCGACGAGAAGGCCGCCGACGAGGGCGCCCGTGGTGGAGTCCAGGCCGCCGAGGATCGCGGCCGGGAAGGCCTTCATCGCGGCGAACGAGGTGGAGCGCTCCAGGCCGGGGGTCGGGAAGACGGTGAGGAAGAGCGCGGCGACGGCGGCGAGTCCGCCGGCGACGGCCCAGGCGCCGATCGAGACCCGGCCGAGGCGGATGCCCATCAGCGCCGCGGTCTCCTGGTTCTCGGCGGCGGCGCGCATGGCGACGCCCCAGGAGGTGTGGCGGAAGGCCAGCAGGAAGGCGGTGATCAGCAGGGCGGCCGCGAGGAAGGCGGCGATCCGGGTCTGGGCGATCGAGACCGGGCCGAGGGTGACGACGGCGTCGCCCCACGGGTCGCCGAGCGAGAGGATGTCGGTGCCGATGCGGCGGGTCAGTTCGGTGGCGAGCAGGATGTCGACGCCGATGGTGACGATGGCGAGGACGCTGTGGTCGGAGCCCCGGTAGCGGCGCATGACGAGGAACTCGACGGCCGCGCCGACCAGGGCGGCGCCGGCGATGCCGGCGAGCAGCGCCGGCCAGAAGCCGATCTCGTCGTGCAGGACGGCGGTGAAGTACCCGCCGGCGAGGAGGAGGGAGGCATGGGCGAAGTTGACGACCTCGGTGGCTCGGAAGATCACCACGAAGCCGAGGGCGATGAGGGCGTAGATGGAGCCCAACGAGACGCCGTTGAGCAGGAGTTCGGCGAACGTGGTCACTCGGTGGTCTCCTCTCCGAGGTAGGCGCGGACGACCGCCGGGTCGTTCTGTACGTCCGCGGGGACGCCGTCGGCGATGCGGCGGCCGAAGTCGAGGACGGTGACGGAGTCGGCGAGCCGCATCACCACCCCCATGTCGTGCTCGACAAGGACGATGGAGATCCCGAGGCTGTCGCGTACGCCGGCGATGACGGCGGCGGTACGGCGGCGCTCGTCGGCGGTCATGCCGGCGACGGGCTCGTCGAGGAGGAGCAGCCGGGGCTCCATGCACAGGGCGCGGGCGAGTTCGGCGAGCTTCTGCTGCCCGTACGGGAGGGAGCCCGCGGGCTGCCCCAGCTGCCGTTCCAGGCCGACGAACGCGGCGATCTCGCGGACGCGGGCCCGGTGGCGGGCGTCCTCCCGGGCGGCGGACGGCAGCCGGAGCCCGGCGGCGACGAATCCGGTCCGGGTCAGCCGGTGGCGGCCGAGCATCAGGCTGTCCTCGACGGTGGCGCGGGGCGGCAGCGCGAGGTTCTGGAAGATGCGGGCGACCCCGAGGTCCGCGATCCTGTGCGGGGGCAGTCCGGTGAGCTCGTGGTCCCCGAAGCGGACGGAGCCGGAGGTGGCCTTGTAGACCCCGGAGAGCACGTTGAAGCAGGTGGACTTGCCGGCGCCGTTGGGGCCGATGACGGCGTGGACGGTACCGGGCCGGACGGTGAAGCCGACGGAGTCGAGCGCGGTGAGTCCGGCGAACCGGACGGTGACGTCGCGGACGTCGAGGGCGGGCACGGCAGTCGCGCTCATCGCGTCTCCTCCCAGCGGGACAGCACCGGGTGCGTCGTGTTCGCGCCCGCCGCGTCGGCGGCCGCGGTCTCGTCGACGACGCCCAGATAGCGGCGGCGCACCTCGTCGGAGGCGGCGAGTTCGTCGGCCGGTCCGGAGAGGGTGACCTCGCCGACCTCCAGGACGTACGCCCGTGAGGCGAGGCGCAGCGCGAGCGCCGCGTTCTGTTCGACGAGCAGGACCGCCGTGCCCTGGGCGTTGATCTCCCGGATCGTGTCGGCGATGCGGGCGGCCATCAGCGGCGCGAGGCCGAGCGAGGGCTCATCGAGGAGGAGCAGCCTGGGAGCGGCCATCAGGGCGCGGCCGACGGCGAGCATCTGCTGTTCGCCGCCCGAGAGCAGCCCGGCTCGCTGGTGGGCGCGTTCCTTGAGGACCGGGAAGAGTTCGTGGACCCGTTCGAGGGCCGCGCTCTTCGCGGCGCGGTCACCGCGCGCGCCCAGCGCTCCGGCGCGCAGATTGTCCTCGACCGTCATCCGGGCGAAAACCTGGCGTCCCTCCGGCACCTGCGAGACCCCGGCGGCGACGACGCGGTCGGGTGCGAGCGCGCCGAGTTCGCGGCCGCCGAAGCGCACCGTGCCGGAGACGACGGCGCCGCCGTGGAACGACAGTGTGCGCGAGACCGCGCGCAGCAGCGTGGACTTTCCGGCGCCGTTGCCGCCGAGGACGGTGACGACGCTGCCCTCCGGTACGTCGAGTGACACCCGGCGCAGTGCGCGCACCGGTCCGTATCCCGCCGACAGGTCCGCGACCTCGAGGGCGAGTGCGGTACCTCCCATGGCTCCCCTTCCGTGGCGTGCCCGGTCTCCGTGGCGCGTCCGGTGTCCGGGTCGTCCGGTTTCCCGGGCTTTCCGTTTCGCGGCGTGCTCGTTTCCGCGACCTGTTCGGATTCCGTGGCCTGTTTCGTGGCGCTCACCCCAGCACCGCCGGGGCCGCCCGTCCACGCCCGGCGGCCGAAACGCTGCCGGTGACCAGCGGGCGCGGCGGCGGGTTGTGCACGGGCACAACAGTGCGTGTCAGGGGCCTGTGGGATGGGGCGGAAGGATGGCATCCTCCGGTCATGGGACGGCGCAGACCACGGACCGGCGATGACTGGAAGCTGCTGGCACAGGCGTGCACGGCACTGCTGGAACGGTTGCCCGAGCTGGTGGACGAGCATCTGAGGGAACTGCACGAGTACGAGCCGGCGTACGGCCGGATCGTGCCGTACGACCAGCACTGGCAGGAGGCCCACGAGGCGATGCGGATCGGGATCGAGATGATCTCGGCGCCCCGCGACTCGCCCCGGCGGGATCTGGAGCACGCCGACGAGACGGGCCGGCTGCGGGCGGAGCAGGGGATGCCGCTGGAGCTGGTGGTGCACTCGTACCGTCAGGCCGGGCATCTGGTGTGGGACGCGCTGATCGAGGGTGCGGCGGAGGATCCGGCGCAGCTGACGGCGCTGATGCAGTCGGCGACCATGGTGTGGCACGCGGTGGACGCGCAGGCGGACACGGCGTCGGAGGCGTACCGGGCGACGGAGCTTGAGCTGCGGCGGCGTACGGACGAGCAGCTGCAGGCGCTCCTCGACGCGCTGTTGCAGGGGCAGCGGACGCCGGAGGTGGTGTCGCGGGCAGCGGCCGGCCTGGACCTGCCGGAGCACGGGCGGTACGCGGTGGTGGTGCTGCGCTACGACCGCCGGGATGTGCCCGAGCCGTTCCACCGGCGGGTGCAGGGGGCCGGGGTGCGGTTCCTGTGGCGGATGCGGGCGGACTGCGAGATCGGCGTGGTGTCGCTGGCGGAGGGCACGGGTCTGGACGCGCTTTCCGAGCTTCTGGCGGGCCGCTGTCCGGGGCCCGGCGGGATCAGCCCGGTGGTCACCGGGCTCGCCGAGCTGGGCCGCGCCCGTCGCCTCGCGGAGCTCGCCCTGCGGACGTGTCCGCCGGAGTCCCACGAGATCGTCCGCCTGGACCGCCGGATGGCGGGGGCGCTGGTGGTCGGCCAGCCGGAGATGGCGGGGCTGCTGATATCGGACGTGCTGGGCGGGCTCCTGGAACTCGATCCGGCGGACCGGGCGATCCTGCTGGAGACCCTGGACGTGTGGCTGGACTGCGAGGGCTCGGCGGGCCGGGCGGCGGGCCGGCTGTACTGCCACCGCAACACGGTCTTCAACCGGCTGCGCCGGCTGGAACAGCTCACGTCGCGGTCGCTGTCCCGCCCGCGGGATCTGACGGAGATGACCCTGGCCCTGGACGCCTTCCGCCTGACGGCGGGGTAGCGGGCCGGGCCGGCAAGCCGCCCCCTAGGGGGCGGCTTCGCCGCCGGTGTACTCCAGGGCGCCGGGCCTACGCCAGGAAGTCGCGGGCGATGTTCGCCGCGACCTTTTCGAGGAGCGGGCCCGCCTCTGCGATGCACTTCGCCGTGTCCGGCTCCAGGTCCGTGAGCGGATAGGCGCGGCGGATGCCGGCCGTGCCCAGCGCCTCGGGGGCGAGGGCGAGGCGGCCGCAGACCGCGACGACCTCCTTGCCGGCCGCCCGGGCCGCGGCGGCGACGCCGGCCGGGGCCTTGCCGTGGAGGGTCTGCTGGTCGAGGGAGCCCTCGCCGGTGATGACGAGAGTGGCCCGCTCCAGGGCGGGGGCGAAACCGAGGACGTCGAGCATCAGCTCGATCCCGGGACGGAAGCTCGCGTCCAGGCCCACCAGCGCGCCGTACCCGATGCCGCCCGCGCCGCCGGCGCCCGGGGCGAGCGCGCACTCCGACGCCTTGGGGCCGATGGCCTTCTCCAGGACGGTGACGAAGTGCGCGAGCGCCGCGTCCAGGGTCTCGACGTCCTCGGGGGACGCGCCCTTCTGCGGGCCGTAGACCGCCGGCGCGCCCTTCGGGCCGGTCAGCGGGTTGTCGACGTCGCTGGCCAGCACCAGGTCGACCGAGGCGAACCGGGGGTCGAGACCGGACAGGTCGGCCGTGGCGAGATCCTTCAGCGGGCCGCCGCCGGGGGCGACGGGCTCACCGGCGGCGTCCAGGAAGACCGCGCCGAGCGCGGCCAGCATGCCGGCCCCGCCGTCCGTCGTGGCGCTGCCGCCGACGCCGAAGACGATCGTCGTCGCGCCCGCGTCCAGCGCGGCCCGCAGCAGCTCGCCGGACCCGTACGTGGTGGCGGTCAGCGGCGCGAAGACGCCCCGCGGGAGCAGCTGGAGGCCGGACGCCTCCGCCATCTCCACGACCGCCGTCGTGCCGCGCAGCGCGAACGCCGCCGTCACCGGCTCGCCGAGCGGTCCGGTCACCCGTACCTCACGGCGTTCGAAACCGGCCGCCACCGCGGCCGCGACCGTGCCGTCGCCGCCGTCCGCGACGGGAAGCGTCTCCACCTCCAGCTCCGGGACGACCCGTCGCAGTCCCGCCGTGACCCGCTCCGCGACCTGTACGGCCGTGAGCGAACCCTTGAACTTGTCGGCCGCGACGAGCACGTGTGCTCGTCCCCGTGCGGCCTCAGTTGCTGCTCCGTCCGTCACCTTGCATCCCTTGCTTTCGAACAGGAGTCGCGCCGAGGCCGACCCTATCCGGAGCGCGAGAGGGCGTGCCACCCCCTGATGAGCCGATATTCCGCACCATAGGGGGGCGGGATGGGCGCGGAGCCCGCCCGTCGGGCCCGCAGGGGACCTTGTGGAGGGGCGGGTCAGCTCCGCGGACCGGGCACGGCACGGGAGCGGTCGGCCGAGGCGGTGAAGTCCGCGAGCAGCCGGGCCAGGTCCGGCGGCCAGAGGGCCTCCTCGGCGGCGGCCAGCTCCTCGGGGCGCCACCAGCGCCCGTGCTGGATCCGGTCCTCGGCGTGCGCGGCGGCGAGATCGCCGACGGGCCGGCGGCGCGGCCCGTACGCCACGTAGATGTGCTCGTGCTGCCGGACGGGGACCCCGGCGCGGGTGAAGTCGTGCTCCCAGGTGCAGAGCAGCCCGCCCGGCACGATCCCCTCCCAGCCGGTCTCCTCGCGCAGCTCGCGCACGGCCCCCTCGCGGGGGTCCTCTCCCGGTTCGAGCCCGCCTCCCGGCATGGCCCAGTGGACGCCGACCTCCTCGTTGTCGTAGCGGAAGAGGAAGACGGAGCCGTCGGGGGCGAGGACGGCGATCCGGGCCGCTCGGCGGGGTGTCCTTCGCATCGGTTCAGGCCTGCGGGGTCTCGGGGGGCGTGAGATCACCCCTGCGGCGGGTGTCGTCGCGCGGTTCGACGCGCGCCTCGGTGCGGTGACCGCGGGCGATGTAGTCGCGGACGACGGCCTCGACCGCGTCCCGCGGGTCGCTCACGCCCGCCAAGACCATGACCTCGACGACGAGTTCGGCGTCGAGCGCGATGTTCACCTTTGCCATGGCGGGAACCTAGCACCCGCTATTCCGTTCGCGGCAGGCCCGGTCGGCGTCCTAGGGTCGCGGTATGACCATGGTCGCCATCCTCAGCGGAGCCGGGATCTCCACGGACTCCGGCATCCCGGACTACCGGGGTCCCGACGGCCTGTGGACGCGGGACCCCGAGGCCGAGAAGCTCGCCACCTACGAGCACTACATGGCCGATCCTGACATCCGGCGCCGGTCGTGGCGGATGCGGCTGGACGGGCCGGTGCTGCGCGCCGAGCCGAACGCCGCGCACCGGGCCGTCGCCGCGTTCGAGCGGAGCGGGAACCCGGTCCGGGTCATCACGCAGAACGTCGACGGGCTGCACCAGATCGCCGGGGTGCCGGCGCGCAAGGTCCTCGAACTCCACGGCAGCGCGCGGTCGGTGGTGTGCACCGGGTGCGGGGCCCGTTCCGCCATGGACGAGGCTCTGGAGCGGGTGAGGGCCGGCGAGGACGATCCGAAGTGCCTGGCGTGCGGCGGGATCCTGAAGTCGGCCACGGTGATGTTCGGGCAGCGGCTCGACCCGGTCGTCCTGGGTGAGGCGGTGGCGATCGCGAAGGCCGCCGAGGTGTTCGTGGCGGTCGGCACCAGCCTCCAGGTCCGGCCGGCGGCCTCGCTCGCGGGGATCGCCGCCGAGCACGGGGCCCGGCTGATCATCGTGAACGCCGAGCCCACCCCGTACGACGAGATCGCCGACGAGATCGTGCGCGAGCCGATCGGGACCTCGCTGCCCGCGCTCCTCACCCGCCTGCGGGGTTAGCCCGTAGGAGGAGCTCCTAGGGACGCGACCGGGAACAGCGTGTCCGGCTCGGTGCCGGACTCGAAGGCGAGCAGGCGCTGCTTGCGGTCCAGGCCGCCGCCGTAGCCGGTCAGGGAGCCGCTCGCGCCGATCACGCGGTGGCAGGGCACGACGATGGAGACCGGGTTCCTGCCGTTGGCCAGGCCCACCGCGCGGGAGGCGGCCGGGTTGCCGAGGGCTTCGGCCAGCTCGCCGTACGTACGGGTCTCGCCGTACGGGATGCGGCACAGCTGCTCCCACACCCGCAGCTGGAACGGGGTGCCGATCAGCTTCAACGGCAGGTCGAACGCGGTGAGTTCGCCGGCGAAGTACGCGTCGAGCTGGCGGATCACCTCGCCGAAGGGGCGGGGGTCGCGAGCGCCGAAGGCCTCCTCGGTCGGGCGGTGGCGCTGGTCGGTCATGTGGATACGGCTGAGGACGCCGTCGACGGCGACCAGGGTCAGCGCGTCGTACGGACTGTCCACGACCATGTGCTGGACGGTCGGCATGGCTCGATGGCTTCCTTACGCGGGGAGATGGTTGATCGGGTGGCTGTCGGTGGCCCAGAGGTACTGCACGGCGTACGCGCGCCAGGGCCGCCAGTGCGCGGCGCGGGCGGTCAGCGCGGCCGGTGTCGACGGCAGGCCGAGGCCCTGGGCGGCGCGGCGGACGCCGAGGTCGCCGGGGAGGAAGGCGTCGGGGTCGCCCAGCCCGCGCATCGCGATGACCTCGGTGGTCCAGGGCCCGAAGCCGGGCAGCGCGAGGAGCCGGGCGCGGGCCTCCTCCCAGTCGCTGGCCGGGCCGAGGCGCAGGGAGCCGTCGGCGAGCGCCTCCACCAGGGTGAGGAGGGTGGTGCGGCGGCTGCGGGGCAGCGCGAGCGCCTCGGGGTCGAGACCCGCCAGCGCCTCGGGGGTGGGGAAGAGGTGGGTGAGTCCGCCTTCGGGGTCCTCGACGGGGGTTCCGTGCGCGGTGACCAGGCGGGCGGCGTGGGTGCGGGCGGCGGCGGTGGAGACCTGCTGGCCGAGCACGGCGCGTACCGCGAACTCGGCGGCGTCGACGGTCCGCGGCACCCGCCGCCCGGGCGCCCCGTCGACCAGCGGCGCGAGCAGCGGGTCGGTCCGCAGCTGCTCGTCGACCGCGACCGGGTCCGCGTCGAGGTCGAGCATCCAGCGGCAGCGGCTGATGGCGAGGGTGAGATCGCGCGGGTCGGTGAGGGAGAGCCGGCAGGCGATGTGGTCGGGGCGCGGGGCCAGGGAGACGATGCCGTGGCCGTGCGGGAGGCGGAGCGTCCTGCGGTAGGCGCCGCCCCGCCACTCCTCGACACCGGGCACGGCGGTCGCGGCGAGGTGGCCGAAGAGGTTCGAGGGGTTGAGGGGAGTGCGGAACGGCAGCCGCAGCGCGATCACCCCGGGGGCCGCCCGGTCGGGGCCTGAGGAGCGGGCCGCCCGGGCGCGCAGCTCTCCGGGGGCGAGGGCGAAGACCTCGCGGACGGTGTCGTTGAAGGTGCGGATCGAGGCGAATCCGGCCGCGAAGGCGATCTCGGCCATGGGCATCGCGGTGGTCTCGATGAGCAGCCGGGCGGTCTGGGCGCGCTGGGCGCGGGCCAGGGCCAGCGGTCCGGCTCCCAGTTCGGCGAGGAGCTGGCGCTCGATCTGGCGGGTGGAGTAGCCGAGCCGGGCGGCGAGTCCGGGCACGCCCTCGCGGTCGACGACGCCGTCCTGGATGAGGCGCATGGCGCGGGCGACGGCGTCGGCGCGGACGTTCCACTCCGGGGAGCCGGGGCTGGTGTCGGGGCGGCAGCGCTTGCAGGCGCGGAACCCGGCGCGCTGGCAGGAGGCGGCGCTGGGGTGGAAGACCATGTTCTCGGCCTTGGGCGGCACGACCGGGCAGCTGGGGCGGCAGTAGATCCGGGTGGTCAGGACCGCGGTGAAGAAGACGCCGTCGAAGCGGGCGTCCTTCGACCGGACGGCCCGTACGCAGCGCTCGGTGTCGGTGTGCATGAGTACAGGATCGGGGACGTGCACGCCCTCGGGCTGGCGAGAAAACGACATCGACCTCGTCTGGCCGGTGCCGCCTCGATTTCCCGGCGCGGCGGGGGCAGCATGGAGGGAAGGGAACTCTGCGGCGCGCCGGCGAGCCGAGGAAGTGGACGGGTGACAGCCGAGTCCGTGATGACAGCCACATCCATGAGAAGAACCCCATGACCGGACGTCTTGGACGACCCAGGGGGCTGTGGGTGCGCAGTGTCGCCGGTCAGGTCTTCGCCCTGCAGGCGGTCATCGTGGTCCTGCTGGTGACCGTGGCCGCGCTTGCCCTGATCTTCCAGACCCGCTACGACAGCGAGCGTGAGGCGCGCAATCGTTCCCTCGCCGCGGCGGAGGCGTTCGCGCACGCGCCCGGTCTCGTGGACGCCCTGCGGGCCCCGGACCCGTCGGCCCTCCTCCAGCGGCGGGCCGAGGCGGCCCGGGTGGCCGCGGGTCTCGACTTCCTGGCCGTGATGACCCCCGACGGGATCCGCTACACCGACGCCCGGCCGGAGCTGATCGGGCAGCGCGCGACCGGGGACATCGCGCGTGCCCGGGCCGGTGAGTCGTTCACCGAGATCTTCACCGGGGAGCCGACGGACGCGGTCCGGGCGATCGTTCCGGTCCGTACCGAGGACGGCGACGTCGTCGGCCTGGTGGGCACCGGGATCGAGATCGAGAACGTCGGCAATGTGGTGGAGAACGAGTTGCCGCTGCTGCTCGGCACGGCCGCGGGCGCCCTGCTGCTCGCGGTGGGCGGCGCCGCGCTGGTGAGCCGGCGGCTGCGCCGGCAGACCCACGGCCTGGGCCCGGTCGAGATGACCAGGATCAACGAACACCACGAGGCGGTCCTGCACGCGGTGCGCGAGGGCGTGCTCATCATCGACGCCGACCGCCGTCTGCTGCTCGCCAACGACGAGGCCCGCCGGCTCCTGGATCTGGCGCCCGACGCCGAGCAGCGGCATGTCACCGAGCTCGGGCTCGACCCCGGCACCGCCGCGCTGCTCGCCTCGGGGCGGGCGGTGACGGACGAGGTGCACCTGGCGGGCGACCGGCTGCTCGCCGTGAACGTGCGCCCCACCGAGCCGAACCGGGGCCGGCCCACCGGCACGGTGATGACGCTGCGCGACTCGACCGAGCTCGCCGCGCTGTCCGGCCGCGCGGAGGTGGCCCGGGGCCGGCTCCAGCTGCTGTACGACGCGGGGGTGCGGATCGGCAGCACGCTGGACGTGGTGCGGACGGCGGAGGAGCTGTCGCAGGTGGCGGTGCCGCGGTTCGCCGACTACGTCACCGTGGAGCTGCTCGAACCGGTGCTGCGCGGGGAGGAGCCCTCGGGGACGTACACGGAGATGCGCCGTGCGGCCCTGACCGGCATCCGGGACGAGCCACCGCTCCAGCCCGTGGGCGATCTGATCCGGTGTGTGGTGCCGACGACGCCGATGGCGACGGCGCTCGACAGCGGGCACGCGGTGCTGGTGGAGGATCTGAGCGCGGCCGAGGGCTGGCGGGCCCAGGACCCGGAGGGGGCGGCGGTCGCGCTCGCCTACGGGCTGCATTCGCTCGTCGCCGTGCCGCTGCTGGCCCGGGGGGTGGTGCTGGGGATGGCGAACTTCTGGCGGGCCGAGACCCCGGAGCCCTTCGGGGAGGACGATCTGTCGTTCGCGGAGGAGCTGACCGCGCGGGCCGCGGTCTCCATCGACAACGCCCGCCGGTTCACCCGCGAGCACGCCATGGCGGTCACTCTCCAGCGCAGTCTGCTGCCCCGGGTGCTGCCGGATGTGTCCGCCGTCGATGTCGCCTACCGGTATCTGCCCGCGAAGGCCGGGGTGGGTGGTGACTGGTTCGACGTGATTCCGCTGCCCGGCGCCCGGGTGGCACTCGTCGTCGGCGACGTCGTCGGCCACGGGCTGCACGCGGCCGCGACGATGGGGCGGCTGCGGACGGCCGTGCACAACTTCTCGACCCTTGACCTGCCTCCCGACGAGCTCCTCGGCCACCTCGACGAGCTGATCGACCGGATCGACCGGCCGGAGTCCGGTGACGGCGGCGGAGCGGGCGACGACGACAGCCGGGGCGGTGGCGAACGCGATCCGATCACCGGCGCCACCTGCCTGTACGTGATCTACGATCCGGCGAACGGCCGTTGCGCCATGGCCGGGGCCGGGCACCCCGGCCCCGCGCTGGTGCACGCCGACGGGCGGGTGGAGTTCCCGGAGATGCCCTCCGGTCTGCCGCTCGGGGTGGGCGGGATGCCCTTCGAGGCGACGGAGCTGCGGCTGCCGGAGGGCAGCCGTCTGGTGCTGTTCACGGACGGGCTGCTCGAGAACCGCGACCGGGACTTCGACACGGGTCTCGCGCTGCTGCGCGACGCCCTGGCGCGGGTCGGCCGGAGTCCGGAGCAGGCCTGCGCGGACGTCCTGACCTCGCTGCTCGTGCCGGCCCCCGACGACGACATCGCCCTGCTGATCGCCGACACGCGCCGTCTGGAGGCCGACCGGATCGCGCAGTGGGACGTGCCGGCCGATCCAGCCGCCGTCTCGCGCATCCGCAACGCCGCCTCCGAGCAGCTCGCCGACTGGGAGCTGGGCGACATCGCCTTCACGGCCGAACTGATCCTCAGCGAGCTGATCACCAACGCCATCCGGTACGGCGCGGAGCCGATCCGGGTCCGCCTGCTGCGCGACCGCCGGCTGATCTGCGAGATCGCCGACGGCAGCAGCACCTCCCCGCACCTGCGGTACGCCGCGACCACCGACGAGGGCGGGCGCGGGCTGTTCCTGGTGGCCCAGTTCGCGGAGCGGTGGGGCACCCGCTACACCGACCGGGGCAAGGTCATCTGGGCGGAGCTGACCTTGACCACGGCCCCTCCGGGGTCCGCCGCGGGGGCGGGGATGCCGGACCTCGATGCGCTGGAGAACCTGGCCTGGTGACCCGGAACCGGCCCTCGGCGCGCGGACCGGCCACCCGAACCAGCCACCGGGACCGGCACGCGGACCGGCCACCCCGACCCGGCGCGCGGATCACCGGGGGGTCGTACGGGCGAGCAGCACCGCCACGTCGTCCTGCTGCGCGCAGGGCAGCAGCTGTTCGAGGATGCCGTCGCAGAGCTGGGTGAGGGGCCGTTCGTGGTGGAACAGGGCCTGGGCGAGCCGGTCCATGCCCTCGTCGAGGTCCCGGTCCCGGGCTTCGATGAGGCCGTCGGTGTACAGGACCAGCAGACTGCCCGGGGGCAGCCGCACCTCTTCGGTACGGAAGTCCTGGCCTCCGGTGCCCAGCGGTGTGCCGGGCGGCCCCTCCAGGAAGGTGATCGTCCCGTCGGCGGTGGCCACGACCGGCGGCGGATGGCCGGCCCGGGCGATCACCACCCCGCCGGAGGCGGGGTCGTGGACGGCGTACACGCAGGTCGCCATCTCGTCCTCGCCGAGGTCCGCGACGGCGGCGTCGAGGGAGCGGAGCAGCTCGGCGGGGGGCACGCCCTGCCGGGCGAGAGTCCGTACCACGGTGCGGAGCTGGCCCATGACGGCGGCCGCGTGCACGCCGTGGCCCATGACATCGCCGATGACCAGGGCGGTACGGCCCTCGGGCAGGGCGATGACGTCGAACCAGTCGCCGCCGACGTCGTGGTCGCTCGCGGGCAGGTACCTGCCGGTGAGTTCCAGACCGTCGACCTGCGGCAGGGAGCTGTTCGTCAGGCTGCGCTGCAGGGTGAGGGCGGCTTCCCGCTGGGCGGTGTACATCCGCGCGTTGTCGATGTTCAGGGCGGCACGGGCGACCAGCTCGTCGACGAGGACGCAGTCCTGCTCGTCGAACGGCTCACGGCCGCGTACGCGCGTCACGGTGACCGCGCCGAGGACCCTGCCACGGGCGACCAGCGGGACGAGGCGGGCGGATCCGATGGTGGTGGCGAGGTAGCCGCGCAGCGCCGCGGAGCGGGGGTCGGGAAACAGCGCGGGGATGTCGGACTGGTAGAGGTTCATCGCGCGGCCTTCGGCGACGACCCGTTCGTACACGGTGCCGAGCGGGATCTGGAAGGTCTGCCCGGCGGCGAGCAGCGCGGTGGGAGCGGACGGGTCGGGGAAGACGGCGGCCAGCCGGCGCAGCAGGCCCTGGGTGGAGGCTCCGGCCGCGGCGGCCTCGTCGGGGGCGAGGACCGCCTCCAGCATCTGTACGTCGGCCGAGTCGGCGAACCGGGGCACCAGGACCCGTACCACCTCCTCGGCGGTCTGCCGCAGGTCGAGGGTGGTGCCGATGCGGGTGCCGGCCTCCGCGAGCAGGGCGAAGCGCGAGCGGGCGCGCTCGGCCTCGACGAGGGCGCGCTGGCCCTCGGTGATGTCGATCAGGGAGGCGATCAGTCCGAGGCGCCGTCCGGAGCCGTCGAGCAGCGGGGCGTACGAGCAGGACCAGGTCCGGTCGTGGTCGGGGTCGGCCGGGGTGCGGCCGGTGCGGCGGACGTCGACGACGGCCTCGCCGCGTTCCAGGACCTGACGCATCATCGCCTCCAGGGCGACGGCGTTGACCCCGGGCACCACCTCGGTCAGCCGTTTGCCGAGGTGCTCGGCGGCCGAGACGCCGTTCATCCGGGCCAGGGCGTCGTTGACGCGCAGGAACCGCAGGTCGGGGCCGAGGGTGGCCAGGCCGATGGGCGACTGGGTGAAGAGGCTCTGCAGGGCGGCGAGCGAGTCCCGCATGCGCAGGACCTCGGAGGTCTCCACCGCGATGAGCATGGCTCCGGGCCGCCCCCGGGGGTCGACGTCGGGGACGATCCACATCTCCATCGTCACGTCGTGGCCGTCGCGGTGGCGTACGGGCAGTGTCCCGACGACGGTCTCACCGTTCTGGACGCGCCGCGTCAGCTGCTCGGCGAGCTCCTGGTTGGTCTCCGGGGCGAGCACGGGGGTGGCGGGGCGGCCGAGCAGTTCCTCGGGGCGGTAGCCGAGGAGGTCCTGCGCGGCGAGGGACCACTCGACGACGCGGCCGTCGGCGTCCTCGCGCCACAGGGCGATCGGGAGGAGTTCGCGCAGCACACCCGCGTACCCGACGGCCGCCGGCGGCCGCTCCGGCGTCTCGCTCGTCGACTGATCAGTGTCCAACGCATCGACCTAACCCCGGGGGGTGTTTTTCCTACTCGGTCACCTTATCCGAGGCGTCCTCGCGGGGCTCTGCGGGTACGCCCGATCGGCTCGCCGCCCCGGGCCGCGGTCGCCTCGGTGACGGCGTCGACGACGGCCGGCGGTCAGCGGATGTGCCGGGCGAACGCCTCGTACGCCCGGTCGTCGAAGAGGACGAACCTGACCTCCTCGACCTTCGTCTCGGTGGCCCGTACCGTCTCCACCGCGATACGGGCCGCGTCCTCCATAGGCCATCCGTAGATGCCGGCGGAGACGGCGGGGAAGGCCACCGTACGAGCGCCGAGCTCGTCCGCGACCTTCAGCGACTCCCGGTAGCAGGAGGCCAGCAGGGCCGACCGGTCCTCCTCCGGGCTGAATCGGGGTCCGACGGTGTGGATCACCCAGCGGGCGTCGAGGCGGCCCGCGGTGGTGGCGACGGCCCGGCCGGTGGGCAGGCCGCGGCCGTAGTGGCCGGCCCGGAGTGCGCGGCACTCCGCCAGGACGGCGGGGCCGCCGCGGCGGTGGATGGCGCCGTCGACTCCTCCGCCGCCCAGCAGGGAGGAGTTCGCCGCGTTGACGAGGGCGTCGGCGTGTTCCTCGGTGATGTCCCCGAGGGCGAGCGTGATCACGGTGGTCTGGGCCATGAGGACATGATGGGCCCCCGGCGCGGGCGCGCGCCGGGGTGCGACGGGCGTACGCCGGGGCTTCGCGGGCGCGCGGTCAGTCCCGTGTCGCTCGCAGGCGGCGCCAGACCGCCTTCGCGGCGTTGTGGCCCGACATGCCGTGGACGCCGGGCCCGGGCGGGGTCGCGGAGGAGCAGAGGAAGACGGCCGGGTGCGGGGTGCGGTAGGGGGAGAGGGAGAGTCTGGGCCGCAGCAGCAGCTGGAGGCCGCGGGCGGCGCCGCAGGCGATGTCGCCGCCCACGTAGTTGGCGTTGTGGGCGGCCAGCTCGGGCGGTCCCGCCGTGGCGCGGGCGAGGACGCGGTCCCGGAAGCCGGGGGCGAAGCGCTCGATCTGGCGCTCGACCGCCTCGGTGAGGTCGCCGCCCCAACCGTTCGGAACATGGCCGTACGCCCAGAAGACGTGCTTGCCCTCGGGGGCGCGGGACGGGTCGACGAGGCTGGGCTGGGCGGTGATCAGGAAGGGAGTGCGGGGCGCCGTGCCGGAGGACGCCTGACGCAGCGCGGTACCGATCTCGCCGCTGGAGGGGCCGATCTGGACGGTGCCCGCGCGGCGTGGCGCCTCGGCCGTCCAGGGGACCGGGCCGTCGAGGGCGTAGTCGACCTTGAAGACACTGGCGCCGTAGCGGTACCGGTCGTAGAAGCCGCCGAAGCCCGCGATCCTCGCGAGAGCGGTGGGCGAGGTGTCGAAGACGTACGCGCGGGCCGGCGGCAGGTCGTCGAGCCGCTTGACCTCGAAGTCGGTGTGGACGGCGCCGCCGAGGTCCTTCAGATACGCGGCGAGGGCGTCGGAGATCGACTGGGAGCCGCCACGGGGCAGCGGCCAGCCGCCCTCGTGCGCGGCGAGCGCGAAGACGAGACCGATCGCCGTCGTCGCGAACTCTCCCAGGGGCGCGATGACATGGCCGACGAGCCCGGCGAACAGCGCACGCGCCTTGTCGTCCTGGAAGCGGCGCATCAGCCAGGTGGAGGGCCGCAGCCCGTCGACGCCGAAGCGGGCGAGCGTGACGGGGTCGCGGGGCAGGGCGGTCAGCGGCAGCGACATGAAGTCCCGTGCCAGGGTGTCCCACTTGCCGAGGTAGGGAGCGACGAGTCTGCGGTACGTGCCGGCGTCACGGGGGCCGAAGGAGGCGGCGGTCTCGGCGACGGACCGGGAGAGCACGGCGGCGGTGCCGTCGTCCCACGGGTGGGCCATGGGCAGTGCGGGGTGCAGCCACTCCAGGCCGTACCGGTCCAGCGGCATGGTCTTGAAGACGGGCGAACCGACCCCGAGCGGGTGCACGGCCGAGCAGGAGTCGTGCCGGAAACCGGGGAGGGTCAGCTCCTCCGTCCTGGCACCGCCGCCGATCGTGGACCTGGCCTCGAACAGGGCGACGGAGAAGCCCCGCCGGGCCAGTTCCACCGCGGCGGTCAGTCCGTTGGGGCCCGCCCCCACGACGACGGCATCGAGCATCGACGGCACCTCGGACTCCTTCGTCGGCCCTCGGTCGCCGTACGGCGACCGGCAGGTCCCAGGATAGGCGCCGTGCGTCGCGGAGCTCCTCCGAGGAGGCCGCCACAGCGGTGCGGATCTGGGCCGGGCGAACTCGCCCCGTTGGGCCGGGGCGTTCGCCGGCCCGGGCCTCGCGGGCGAACGCACCGGCACGGCGAGGAGTTTTCCGGCGGGTCAGGCCGCGGGGACCTTGCCGACGAGGACGAACTCGTTGTACGGGAAGACCTTGCCGACCGAGCGGGGGAAGGGGAAGGAGTAGGACCGCGCCACGGTCACGCCGGCCTTCTCCGCGTGGTGCCGCAGCTCGTCGAAGCCGACGAAACGCACATGCGTGGCGTCGGTGCGGTAGCCGGCCTCCTGCGGCGTGATCAGCACGACCGAGCCGCCCGGCTTCACCAGCGGCAGGTACTGCTCCAGGATCGAGGAGGCCAACTCCTCGTCCATGTGCTCCAGGACGTGCGCGCAGAGCAGGCTGTCGAAGGAGCCGGGCCCGCAGTCCGCTGCCTTGGCCAGCTCCTCGGGCGTGTAGGCGGTCAGTCCGCGCTCACGGCAGGTGGCCACGGAGTGGGCGTTGTGGTCGACGCCGACGCTGCCCGGCTCGCAGTTGAGCAGATTGCGGCCGAGGCCGCAGCCGACGTCCAGCACACGGCCGAGGCCGAGCCGCTTCAGGTTCCACCGGTACGGCGCCTGGGTGGGGAGGAACCGCTTGATCCCCGACTGCTCCAGGCGGGCGAGCCGCTTGGTGTAGTCCGAAGACTCCGTGCCGGGTTCGAGCGTCCTGTCCTGGGTGCCGGCCATCGGCGTCCGCCTTACCTTGCGCTGGTCCAAGGGAATCCACACCATCAGAGTGGAAAGTGACATCACGGCGCACGGCGGCGCGCGAGGCCGCGTGATCAGCCGTGTGATCTACGGCACCCAGGCTAGGACACCGGGAAGCCGAAGGTAAAGGCCGGAAGGGCGCGGGCGGCGAATTCCGGCGCGCCTCCCGAGGTTTCCGCGGCTCGGCGAGCCGGCCGCCGCACATCCGTTCCACGGGTGGCGTGTTCCACCCCCGCTTTCGCCGGGCCCCCACGCTCCCGCCCCGGGCGTCGGCGTTTCGGCCATGACCGGCTCGGGCCCCGGGTCCCGCACGGCAAGGATCGGTGTAACCCGCACGCTCGGTTTCTCGCTCTGTCGCGGGGCACGGGAAGCGTCCGAAAAACGTGTGTTCGAAATTTCCGTCATGTCGTTGAGCTCGATGGCAGAACCGGCCGAGCCACACCGGAGGACACCATGCGCTCTTCGACCGCCCGCGCGACCGCTCCCGCCGGAACGGAGAACGAACGGCACGAGGCCGGGGAGGGAGGCCCTCGGCGTCCGAACGGCTGCTGTTCGGCGGGGAGCTCGCGTACGACATGGGGTGGAGTCAGCACCACGGGGTGTGGGTGAAGCTGAGCCTTCGGTCCATGGCCCTCTCACTCCCCCGGCAGGTGGCGATCGCGGTGCGGTTGGCCCGCGCGGCCGACCGGCGGGCTCTGTACACGGTCGCGGGCAGCGAGTTCGGGCGCGGTGTCACCCAGGCGGTGTCCCTGGTCGCGGTGAACGCGATCCTGGTCGAGCTCCTCGCCCAGGGCAGTACGGCCGAGCGGCTGCGGTCCGCTCTGCCGTCCCTGGTGGTCGTCGCGGTGCTCGCGATGGTCGGGTCCGCGTTGAAGTCGGCGTCCTCGGCGGGCACGGGGATCCTGGAGCCGAAGGTCCAACGGGTGGCCACGGAACGCTATCTGGCGCTGGTGGCACGGGTGGAGCTGAAGGCGATCGAGGACGACGCGTTCCACAAGCTGATGGACTCCGCCCAGTGGGGCGCGGACTCCGCGCGCCGGATGGTCGGGTACTGCACGGCCGTGGTCACCTCGGCGATCTCCCTCGTCGCCGCGGCCGGTGTGCTCACGGTCCTGCACCCCCTGCTGCTGCCGCTGCTGATCGCCATGGCGCTGCCCAGCGCGTGGAGTTCGCTGACGATGGCGCGGGCCCGGTACGTGAGCTGGCACCGGTTCGTGCAGCACGCGCGGGCGGCGCAGCTGATCAGCCGGCTGCTGATCGACCAGCAGGCGGCCGGCGAGGTCCGGGTCCACGATGTCGGCCCGTTCCTGCTGGAGCACTTCCGCGGGATGGCCGAGACGAGCGAGCGGGAGCAGACCCGGCTGGCGTGGATCGGCGCCCGTACGGGGCTGACGGCGGACGCGGCGCGCGGACTGGCGACCGTCGCCACGTACGCGGTGCTCGGCGTGCTGCTGTGGCACGGGCAGATGGCGCTCGCGGTCGGCGGCACGGCCGTCCTCGCGATCCGTACGGGTTCGGCGAGCATCACCGACCTGGTGATGAGGGTGACGGACGTCCAGGAGGAGTCGCTGTTCGTCGCCGACCTGGAGACCCTGTGCGAGGAGGCGGTCCGCCGGGAGATCCCCGCCGGCGGCGCGGACCTTCCCGAGGAGGTGGAGGAGATCCGGTTCGAGAAGGTCACCTTCACCTACCCGGGGGCGGAGAAGCCGTCGCTGTGCGAGGTCGACCTCGTCATTCCCCGGGGGCGGACGGTCGCCCTGGTGGGCAGGAACGGCTCGGGGAAGACCACCGTCACCAAGCTGCTGTGCGGGTTGTACCTCCCGGACGGCGGCCGGGTGATGTGGGGCGAGGTCGACGCGGCCCAGGCCAGCCGGGCCCAGATCTTCGACCGGATCGCGATGGTGGCGCAGAACTTCCACCGCTGGCCCTTCACCGCCCGCGTCAACATCGGGATCGGTCGGCCCGGCGGCCCGTTCGAGGACTCCGCGATCCGGGCGGCCGCCGCCTACGCGGGCGCGGACGACGTGATCGAGGGCCTCCCCCGGGGTCTGGACACGCTGCTGGCCCGTGGCTACCGCGGGGGCCAGGAGATCTCCGGCGGGCAGTGGCAGAAGATCGGGCTCGCCCGGGCGCGATTCCGCCGCGGACAGGTTCTCGTCGTGGACGAGCCGACCAGCGCCCTCGACCCGGCGGCCGAGCAGCGGGTCTTCGACCAGATCCACCGCCTCGCCGGCACCGGCCAGACGACGATCCTGATCACCCACCGCCTGCACAGCGTGGCCCACGCTGATCTCATCTACGTGATGGAGGACGGCCGGGTGGTGGAGGCGGGGACGTTCGAGGAGCTCATGGGCCCCGCCGGCGCGGGCTTCTTCCGCGAGGCGTACGAGCTGCAGGCCCGCCAGTTCGTCCGTCCGGCCGTCCCCGGGCAGGCGGGGCCGGCGCCCTCCGGCACCCTCAGGGACGATCAGGCGACACCATGACACCTCCACCGCTCGCTCCCCCGGCCCGGCGACCTCCATAGCTCAAGAGAACCTCTGAATCCTATGGAGGTTTCCTTCGAACGGTGACCGGGCGGTCACGGAGCCGGAATTCTGTCTGCCGCCACCGATGTGGCATGTCACAGACAAATTTTGGGAGGGATTGTGCCAAAGAGGCCCCAGTGGTCCACTGCGCGCAGATCGACCCGTCAACGCCTGCGCCTGATCGCCGGCGCGGTTGCCGCCGTACTGGCCGCCGAGACGGCCGTGGTCGTCGCCACCACCGGCCAGGCCGTCGCGCTCGGTTCACAGCAGCCCGCCGCGCGCGCCATCGCCGCGGACGCCGCCCCCAAGGGCCCCGCCGTGGCCGAGGACGAGGCGTCCGCGCGGCTGATGGCACGGCTGCAGAAGCGCAGGATCGAGGTCCTGTCGGCTCGCACCGAGACCTCGGCCACCTATGTGCTGCCCGACGGACAGATGCAGACCGCCGTGTACGCAGCGCCGGTACGGGTCAAGAAGGACGGCTCCTGGCAGGACATCAACACCACCCTCGCCGACGCGGGCGCCGACCTGCGCCCCCGTACGGCGACGGCGGACATCACCGTCTCCGACGGCGGGGACAGGAAGCTCGCCTCCGTCGGACGCGGCGGGCGCAGCTTCGCCATGGGCTGGGAGAAGAACCTGCCCGCGCCGAAGCTGAAGGGGGACACCGCCGCGTACGACCTCGGCGGCGGCGAGACGCTCACCGTCACCGCGCTGCCCCAGGGCTTCTCGCAGAACGTCCACCTGGCCAAGGCGCCCACGGCTCCGGTCAGTTACCGCATACCCGTCGAGGCCAAGGGACTGAAGCTGTCCGAGGCGCCCAGCGGGCGGCTGCTGCTCAAGGACTCCGCCGGCAAGCTGGTCGCCGAGGCGCCCGCGCCGATGATGTGGGACTCCTCCAAGGACCCGCGCTCGGGCGAGTCCAAGCACCTGGCCAGGGTCCCGGTGGAGATCGAGACGGCGAAGGACGGGAAGCAGACCCTCGTCCTGTCGCCCGACCCGAAGTACTTCACCCAGGACCTGACCTACCCGGTCACGGTCGACCCGACCTCGACCCTGGCGGCCTCCACCGACACCTGGGTGGCCACCAACTACCCGGACTCGCAGGTCTCCTCGGCCGAGCTGAAGTCCGGCACGTACGACGGCGGCACCACCAAGGCCCGCGCGTACCTGAAGTTCGACGTGTCGGCCTTCAAGGGCAAGCGCATCAACGACACCAACCTGGGCCTCTACTCGTACTACTCGTCGACCTGCTCGACCACCGGCTCCGGCACCCAGGTGCGGCGCATCACCGGTGACTGGAACTCCTCCACGATCACCTGGGGCGCGCAGCCGGCGACCACCGACGCCGGTGCGGTGACCAGCACCGCCGCCAAGGGCTACAACTCCACCTGCCCGGCCGGCACCGTCGACTTCGACATCGACGCGATCGTGCAGGCGTGGGCCGACGGCCAGCCCAACCACGGCCTTCAGGTCAAGGGGGCCAGCGAGACGGACTCGACGACCTGGCGGCGCTACCGCTCGGCCAACTACGTCAGCGGGGACCACGCCCAGGAGCCGCATCTGACGGTCACCTACGACTCCTACCCGGGGTCGCCGACCGCCACCGCGATCTCGCCGTCCGCCGTCAACGCGTACAACGGCATCCGGTACGTCACCTCGGTGACCCCGACGCTGTCCGCGAAGGTCACCGACCCCGACGGCGCCACGGTCAGGGCCCAGTTCGAGATCACCCCCGACCCGGCGTACAACGAGACCACGTACACGTACACGGGTACCAGCGCCGCCGTGGCGTCCGGGTCGAACGCGACCCTGACCGTTCCCACGACGAACAAGCTGCCCTCGGGGCCGAAGCTGCGCTACCGCGTACGCGGTTACGACGGGACCTTCTACGGCCCGTGGAGCGCGTACATGCCGTTCGGCGTGAACACCGCCAAGCCGGCCGCGCCCGCGATCAGCTGCCAGACGTACGACAAGGACACCTGGACCGCCCGTGCGAGCGGCCCGGTGACCTGCACCCTGGACACCGCGTCCACGGACGGCCAGGGCTACTACTGGGGTCTGGACGACACCAACCTGCCCCACCGCGTGGACGACACCGTCGACGGCACCGGCGGTGACGCGCTGACCATCTCGGTCGACCCGGCCGACGGCTGGCACACCCTGCGCGCCAAGACCGTCGACTCCGGCGGCAACCTCTCCACCGACGTCACCAGCTACAGCTTCGGGGTCGGCGCCGACGGCGCCGCCGTCATCTCCCCCGCCGACGGTGACGACACGGCGCGGCGCGTCTCCCTGCAGGCCAAGGGCAAGGCCGAGTACACCGGCGTGACGTACGAGTACCGGCGCGGCGAGACCGACAGCTGGAAGACCGTGCCGACCGCCCAGGTGACCACCACCACGGGCGGGGCCGTCAGCTGGCCGGCCCAGGTCACCTCCGGCACGGCCCCTCCGCTCGTGTGGGACGCGGCCACCTCGCTGGCCGAGGACGGCGTGCTCGAACTGCGCGCCGTGTTCGACGCCGGTACGGCCACCAAGTACCACTCCCAGGTCGTCGAAATCACCCTGGACCGGCAGGCGGGCAACGCGCCGAGCCTGGAGGTGGGTCCCGGCACGGTCAACGCCCAGACCGGCGACTTCACCTTCACCGACACCGACGCGGAGGTCTTCGGGCTCTCCGCCGAGCGCTCGCACTCCTCGCGCCGCCCGGTGGCGCAGGAGGTCCAGGAGGGCCAGGCCGCGATCTTCGGCCCCAACTGGTCCTCCGGCGTGGGCGCCGAGGACGCGGGCACGGACTGGGGCGTGCTGCGCAAGACCTCGGCAACCTCGGTCGAGATCCTGGACTCCACCGGTGTCGCCACCGCCTTCACCGCTACCAGCGGCGGCGGTTGGAAGGCCGAGTCGGGCTCCGAGGACCTGACCCTGACGGGTTCGACGGCCGGCTCCTTCACCCTGAAGGACACCAGCGGCACCGTGAGCGTCTTCCGCAAGGTCGACGCGGCCGCCGCCACCTGGACGCTGGCCACCACGGCCCTGTCGGTCGACGACTCCACCACCACCGTGGTCTCCGAGAAGGTCACCGTCGGCGGCGCGGTGCAGTCCCGGCCGAAGTACCTCATCGGCGCCTCCCCGGCGGTCGACGCGGCCACCTGCCAGGCCAGCCCGGCCACCAACGGCTGCCGCGTCCTGGAGTACGTGTACGCGTCGTCCACCACGGCGACGTCGACCGCGTTCGGCACCTACGCCGGACAGGTCGCCCAGCTCAAGCTGTGGGCCACAAGCCCCGGCGCGAGCGCGGCCACGGCCGAGACCGTCGCGCAGTACGCGTACGACGCCTCCGGGCGGCTGCGCGAGGTGTGGGACCCGCGGATCAGCCCCGCGCTGAAGACCGCGTACGCCTACGACAGCGCGGGCCGGCTCACCACGCTCACCGAGCCCGGCGAGCTCCCGTGGACGCTGACGTACGGCAAGGCCGGCACCGCGGTCACCGCGGGCGAGGGCATGCTCCTGTCCGCGTCGCGGCCGACCCTCAAGCAGGGCAGCGCCGGCGAGACCGACGGCGGAAAGGCCGTCACCACGGTCGTCTACCAGGTGCCGGTGTCGGGCTCCAACGCCCCGTACCAGATGAACGCGGCCGCGGTCGCCGTCTGGGGCCAGACCGACGCCCCCGTCGAGGCCACCGCCGTCTTCCCGGCGGACCAGGTCCCCGCCTCCAACGTCGGCACCTCGCTGACCGCGGACGCGTACAAGCGGGCGACGATCGTGTACGCCGACGCCTCCGGCCGTGAGGTCAACACGGCGCAGCCGGGCGGCCACATCGACTCCGTCGACTACAACCAGTACGGCTCCGAGGAGCGCTCCCTGACCCCGGGCAACCGGGCCCTCGCCGTCGGAGCCACCGACGCCGCCAAGGCGGAGCTCACCCGGCTCGGCATCGTCGACGCGACCGTCGCCGAGCGCGCCGAGCAGCTCTCCACCCGCACCGTGTACAGCGCGGACGGGCGGCGCGAGACCGAGGAGTTCGGCCCGCTGCACCTGGTCACCCTGGAGCGCGCCCTCTCCGGCGGCACCGCCGCGGGCACGCTGCCCGCGGGCACCGAGGTTCCGGCCCGTACGCACACCGTCAACACCTACGACGAGGGCCGCCCCGCCGACGCGGCGGTGCAGGACCTGGTGACCACCTCGGTCACCGGAGCCTCCGTGCAGGGGTACACCACCGACGCCGACCGCCGTACCACGGTGACCGGCTACGACTGGGCCTCCGGCCAGCCGACGCGCAGCGTCGTCGACCCGGGCGGCCTGGCGATCACCACCACCACGGCGTACGACGCCTCGGGCCGCAAGGTCCGGGAGACCTCGGGCCGTTCCAACGGCACCGACGCGCTGACCACCGTGACCGAGTACTGGTCGGCGACCGGCACCGGTGCCTGCGCGGGCAAGCCCGCCTGGGCCGGCCTGGTGTGCCGCACCAGCCCGGCGGGCACGATCACGGGCGGCGGCTCCCACCCGGCCGAACGGGTCACCAAGACCTACGGCTACGACCGCTGGGGCAATGTCTCCACGGCCACCGAGACCGCCAACGGCGCCACCCGCACCACCACGGTCACCACCGACGCGGCGGGCCGGCAGATCAAGTCCGCCGTCACCGGCGATGCGGGCACCCCGGTGCCCGAGGCCACGACGGTCTACCACCAGCAGACCGGCGAGGTCGCCTCGCAGACCGCCGCCGGCGCCACCGTGGCGTACGGCTACGACGCGCTCGGCCGCCGGATCAGCACCACCGACGGCAGCGGCAACACCGTCACCACGGCGTACGACGCCCTGGACCGGCCGGTCCAGGTCACCGACTCGGCGCCGTCGACCACGACGTACGCCTACGACACGGCCGTCGAGCCGCGCGGTCTGGCCACCAAGGTGGCCGACTCGGTCGCCGGCACCTTCGCCGGCACCTACGACGCGGACGGCGAGCTCGCCACCGAGTCCCTGCCCGGCGCCGTCACACTGACCGTGGACCGTGACCCGGCGGGCAACACCACCGCCCGCACGTACGCGGCCGCCGACGGCACGACGCTGCTGTCCGACACCACCGGACACACCGCGCACCAGCAGCAGGCCGGGCACCACCAGTCCGACGGCACCGCCACCTCCACCGCGTACACCTATGACGCGGCGGGACGGCTCGTGACCGCGAAGGACACCGCGGACGCCCTGTGCACCCGCAGGTCCTACGCGTTCGACGCCAACAGCAACCGCACCGGGCTGACCACGGCCGACTGCTCCGAGGGAGGAACCGGCTCCACCAGCACCACGCACACGTACGACAGCGCCGACCGGATCGTCGACAGCGGTTACGCCTACGACGCCTTCGGGCGGACCACCGCGACACCGGCCGGTGGCCGGCTGACGTACTACGCCAACGACCTCGTCCACAGCGAGACCGTCGGCGACCGCCGCCAGACCTGGAACCTCGACGCCACCGGCCGCATGGCGGCGTGGACCGTGGAGACCAAGGGGACGGACGGCACCTGGACGCGGACCGAGTCCAAGACGCACCACTTCGGCACTGGGGACAACCCGACCTGGACCGTCGAGGACGCCCAGGGCACGATCACCCGCTACGTCAACGGACTCAGCGGCCAGCTGACCGCGACGACGGGCAAGACCGGCGGGCTCGTCCTACAGCTGCTCAACCTGCACGGCGACGTCTCGGTGCAGCTGCCGGCGGACACCACCCAGGCGCCCGTCGTGCTGCGCACCGACGAGTACGGCAACCGGGCCGAAGGCGCGACCACCGCGCGGTACGGCTGGGTCGGCGGCCACCAGCGCTCCTCGGAGACGCTGAGCGGCTCCACGCTGATGGGCGTCCGCCTGTACTCGCCGGCCACCGGCCGCTTCCTGCAGACCGACCCGGTTCCGGGCGGCTCGCTCAGCGCCTACGCGTACCCGGGCGACCCGGTGAACTCGCAGGACCTGGACGGGCAGCGCTGGAAGAAGAAGAAGGTCTGGCACGTCAAGAAGAAGAAGGCCAAGAAGCTGGCCCGCGCCATCAAGGCGGGCGCGCGCCTCGCGTCGGCCTTCGGCCGGATCGGCCTCACCATGCCCGCCTTCTGGGCCAAGATCGCGGGCCTGGCGCTGGAAGCCATCGGCGGCGCGATGAGGTGGTTCGCCGCCGAGATCCAGCTCAAGAACGCGATGCCCAAGAGCAAGGGCGTCAAGATCACCGTCGGGATCTGGCAGAAGAGCGGGTTCTGGAAGTGGGTGATGTACCCGAGGATCAAGGTCAACCGCTGGAAGAAGTAGCGGCCTGAGGGAGGGGGCCGGCACGACCGGTCCCCTCCCCGTACCTTCCCTCTTGCCACCCCTGAACTCCCGGGTTCTCCCGGGCTCTCCCGGACTTCCGGAAGCGAGGACGTCTCAGTGATCGTGTTCCAAGCCGCCTTCCTGCTGCTCCTGGCCATCCAGGCCGTGCTGGTCGTGCGTCACAGTCGTGGCTGGAAGCTGGAGTCCGCCGTCACCGCGGGATTCGCCCTGGCCTTGGTTCTCCTGCCGCCCGGCGACGGGCCGCACCTGATGGAGACGGCGCTGCGGGTGTACGTGGCGGTGGGCATCGCCCCGCTCGTCGAGAAGGGCCTCCGCAAGGCCGGCACCCCGCGCAAGGCCCTCGACGACACCCGCTCCCCGCGCTTCTGGGCGGCGGCGGCGGCCTGCGCCCTGCTGGCCGCCCTGGTCGCGCGCGTTCCGCTGTAGCGGGGCCGACCGCCGGAAACGGTGAAGGGGCCGTTTCGGATTTCTCCGAAACGGCCCCTTGATCGTTCCCGCGGGGGTGACGCCCCTACCCGGCGTACGTCTCGTACTCGGCGACCCGCGGCGTTCCGGCGGAGCTGACGATCTCGAAGGTGATCTTGGTCAGCGAGGTCCGGGGGAAGGTGATGACGCCCGCCCCGCTGCCGGAGGTCAGCACGGCGCCGGTGTCGGCGTTGACGACCCTCCACGACCCGATACGCCCTGTGGCGCCCGCCGCCTCGCGCACGTTGATCGCGGAGACGGCGGTGGCGGAGCCCCACTTGATCGAGATCGAACCGGTCGAGCCGGCCGGTGACCAGTAGGTGCTCATGTCCCCGTCCCGGACGTTGCCGTAGCTCGTCCCGTCGGCCTTGCTGGAGCCGTCGGAGCCGGCCCCGATGCTGAGGTTGCTCCCACCCGGCTGGGACGGCCCCGGCGTGGGCGTGGTGGGACCCGGCGTGGGCGTGGTCGGCTGGGGCGTGGGGCTGGTCGGCGTCGGTGACGGGGGCGGCGTCTGCGGTGAGCAGCTGCCGTCCGACACCAGAAGTCCCTTGCCGGCGCCCGCCGTCCGGCTCACGACGGCCGGCACGCAACCGGCCGCGTCGAGACGGTAGGAGTAGGGGATGGTGACCGTGGTGTTCGACTGGGGGTCGGGACCCGCCGGCTTGTTCTCGCTGCCGGGGCTCGACCAGGTCACGTTGTCGAAGATATTGCCGCTGACCTGCCAGTAGCCGGCCGCGTCGGTGTAGAAGGTGCCCAGGACGTCCTTGGAGTCCTCGAAGTAGTTGCTGTCCACCTTGGCGCGGGCTCCGGCGCGGGAGTTGATGCCCGACTCGTTGAGGCGCGCGTAGTGGTTGTTGTACATGTGGGCCGTGCCGCCGCGCAGCAGGGGCGCCCGGGAGTCGATGTTCTCGTACCGGTTGTGGTGGTAGGTGATGAAGCTGTTCGACAGGTCGCTCTCGCTGGATCCGACGAGGCCCCCGCGGCCGGAGTTGCGCAGGATGCTGTAGGACAGGGTCACGTACTGGGTGTTGTCCTTCATGTCGAAGAGGCCGTCGAACCCCTCCGACTCCCCGCCCGACGCCTCCAGGGTGACGTGGTCGACCCAGACGTTGCGGACGCCGCTCTCCATGCCGATGGCGTCACCGCCGTTGGACGTGGGCGAGCCCGACTTCTTGACGTTCCGGACCGTCACGTTCTGGATGATGATGTTGCTGGCTTCCCGGATATGGATGCCCAACTGGTCGAAGACGGCTCCGGCGCCGACCCCGACGATCGTGACGTTGCTGACCTGCTTGAGTTCGATCACACCGGCGGTGGTGTTACAGCCGGCGCCCGACACCTTGGTGGTGTTGCCGTGGTTGATGGTCCCCTCGACCTCGATGGTGATGGGAGTGCTGGTGCCGGCCCGGCCGCACAGGGCCGCATGGATCGCGGTGCCGGTGGTGGCCCGCACCGTCCGCCCGCCGGCACCGCCGGTGGTCCCGCCGTTCTGGGTCGCGTAGCCGGTGGCACCACCGGTCGCGGCGGATGCCTCGGGTACCGACAGAACCGCCCCGGTCGCGGCCGCAAGGGCCATGGTGGCCACCGCCACGCAGAGTCGTAGTGCGACTGGTCGTCTCATCCTCGCCTCCCTTTCAGAACATGGAGAAAGCGCTTTCTGCCCGCGACAGTAGGGCGCCCCCGGGAGGCTGACAAGGGTTCTGACGGTCGCGGAGAATGTGCTCCGCCGCCGCACACGCCCCTCAACGGCGATGTACGGGGCCTGAGTTGGCGCGCCCCATCAGCGCGACGTACACGAGGAGCGATGCTCCGAGGCCGACCGCCCAGCCGTAGTCCGCAAGCGGTTCCAGGAACGGGATCAGCCCGTCCTCGGGGAACGGCCCCTTGCCCGGAGCCGAGTGCGAGCCACCGACCGCGAGGACGCCGCCGACCGCGAACGCGACGACGGCGCGCAGGTTCCAGCCCGCCGTGTACCAGTAGCGTCCGCCGGGCGTGTAGAGGCCGGGCAGGTCCAGGACCGTGCGGCGGACCAGCCAGTAGTCGGCGATGAGGATGCCGGCGACCGTGCCGAGGAGTCCGCCGACGAGGCCGAGCCAGGTGAAGATGTACAGCTCCGGGGTCTCGGTGAGCTTCCACGGCATGATCAGCACCCCGACGACGCCCGTGATCAGCGCGCCCGTACGGAAGTCGATCAGCCGTGGCGCGAGGTTGGCGAGGTCGTACGCGGGCGAGACGACGTTCGCCGCGATGTTCACCGAGATCGTGGCGACGAGCACGGTCACCAGGGCGAAGAGCAGCCCGAAGACGTTGTCGGTTCTCGCGGCCAGCGCGACCGGGTCCCAGACGGGAGCTCCGTACACCGCCTGCGAACCGGAGGTGACGAACACCGAGAGCAGTGCGAACAGCGTCATGGTCGTGGGCAGGCCGAGCGTCTGCCCCCATATCTGGGCGCGCTGCCCGGCGCCGAAGCGGGTGAAGTCCGGGATGTTCAGGGACAGGGTCGACCAGAAGGCGATCATGCCCATGAGCGAGGGGAAGAAGACCGGCCAGAAGTCCGCGCCCCAGCCGAGCCGGGACGGCTGGTCGAGCAGCGGTCCGAAACCGTCGGCCTTCACCGCGATCCAGGCGAGGAGCACCAGCGCGCCGACGATGACGAAGGGGGCCGCCCAGTTCTCGAAGCGGCGCAGTGCCTCCATCCCCCGGTAGATGATGGCGAGTTCGAGGATCCAGAAGAGGACGAAGCAGAGCCAGAGCGTCCACGGCTGCCCGCCGATCCGTGCGGCCTCCGTCCAGCCGCCGAAGAGTTTGCCCAGCAGGACGAAGATGCCCTGGCCGCCGATCCAGGTCTGGATGCCGAACCAGGCGCACGCCACACCGGCCCGGATCATCGCGGGCAGGTTGGCGCCGCGCAGCCCGAAGGAGGCGCGGGCGAGGACCGGGAAGGGGATGCCGTACTTGGGTCCGGCGTGGCCGGTGAGCAGCATCGGCGCCAGCACGATGACGTTGGCGAGCGCGATGGTGAGAACGGCCTGCTTCCAGTCCATGCCGAGCGACACGAGGCCGGAGGCGAGCAGCCAGGAGGGGATGTTGTGGGCCATGCCGACCCAGAGGGCGGCGAAGTTGTACGTGGTCCAGCGCCGGCGTTCGACCGGTACGGGCAGCAGGTCGTCGTTGACGAAGCGGTCGTCCGGGAGGTGGGTGCCCGGCGGGAGTTCGACGCGTCCCGCCGGGTCGGCTATGGGTCCCTCGGACGGCACGGGCGGGACGGTCGAGGTCATGCCAGGTGCCCTTTCAGCAGACGGTCATCTGGTGAGTGCCGGGATGATCTGTTCGCCGTAGGCGTCGATCGTCGCCTCCTTGGCGTCGTGCATGGCGTAGACGGCGAACTGGTCCACGCCCAGGTCGCGCAGTGTCCTGAGCTTCTCGATGTGCGCCTCGGCCGGGCCGAGGAGGCAGAACCGGTCGACGATCTCGTCCGGGACGAAGTCCGTGGACGGGTTGCCCGCGCGGCCGTGGTGGCTGTAGTCGTAGCCGTGGCGTTCCTTGATGTACGCGGTCAGGGCCTCGGGCACCATCCCGGAGTGTTCGCCGTAGCGGGCGACGAGATCGGCGACGTGGTTGCCGACCATGCCGCCGAACCAGCGGCACTGGTCGCGGGCGTGGGCGGGGTCGTCGCCGACGTAGGCCGGCGCGGCGACACAGATCGTGATCGCGGCGGGGTCGCGGCCCGCCGCTTCCGCCGCGTCCCGGACGGCCTTGACCATCCACTCGGTCAGATAGGGGTCGGCGAGCTGGAGGATGAACCCGTCGGCCTTCTGCCCGGCGAGCGCCAGCGCCTTCGGGCCGTACGCCGCCATCCAGACCGGCAGCCGGCCGTCCTTCACCCAGGGGATGCGGATGGGGTTGCCGTCGACGACCGCCTCCCGGCCCTCGGCGAGGTCGCGGATGACGTCGATGGCCTCGCCGAGCCGCGCCAGGGTGTTGGGCCTGCGGCCCGCGACGCGCATCGCGGAGTCGCCGCGGCCGATGCCGCACACGGTCCGGTTGCCGTACATGTCGTTGAGGGTGGCGAAGGTGGAGGCGGTGACCTCCCAGGTGCGGGTGCCCGGGTTGGTGACCATGGGGCCGATGGTCAGCTTCCGGGTGTGCTCGAGAATGCGGCTGTAGATGACGAAGGGCTCCTGCCACAGCACGGCGGAGTCGAAGGTCCAGCCGTAGCGGAAACCGTTGCCTTCCGCCCGGCGCATCAGGCCGACGACCGCCGAGGCGGGCGGGTCGGTCTGCAGGACGAGTCCGAAGTCCACGTCGGCGTCTCCTAGTTCAGATACTGGCAGGTGGAGCGGGGGATGAAGCAGCCGTGCCCGGCACGCCCGGTGTACTCCCGCTTGTCGATGACGATCTCGCCGCGCGAGAGGACGGTCTCGACCTGGCCGGTGACGGTCTTCCCCTCGTACGCGGAGTAGTCGACGTTCATGTGGTGCGTGTCCGCGGAGAGGGTCTGGCGGACGTGCGGGTCGTAGATGACCACGTCGGCGTCGGCGCCGGGGGTGATCGTGCCCTTCTGCGGATAGAGGCCGAACATGCGGGCCGGGGTGGCGCAGGCGATCTCGATCCAGCGGCGGCGGCTGATGTGCCCGTCGACGACGGCCTGGTGGAGCAGGTCCATGCGGTTCTCGACGCCCGGGAGGCCGTTGGGGATCTTGGAGAAGTCGCCGCGGCCGAGCTCCTTCTGCCCCTTGAAGCAGAAGGGGCAGTGGTCGGTGGAGACGACCTGGAGGTCGTTGGTCCGCAGTCCCCGCCAGAGCGCCTCCTGGTGTTCCCGGGGCCTGAGGGGGGTGGAGCAGACGTACTTGGCGCCCTCGAAGCCGGGCTCGGCGAGGTTGTCGGTGGAGAGGAAGAGGTACTGCGGGCAGGTCTCGCCGAAGACGTGGAGCCCCTTGTCCCGGGCGGCCGCCAGCTCCCGCACCGCCTCGCCGGCGGAGACGTGGACGACGTACAGGGGCGCCCCGGCCACCCGGGCGAGCTGGATGGCCCGGTGGGTGGCCTCGGCCTCCAGGAGCACCCGGCGGACCTCGCCGTGGTAGCGGGGGTCGGTCTCGCCCCGGGCCAGGGCCTGCTCGACGAGCACGTCGATGGCGATGCCGTTCTCGGCGTGCATCATGATCAGCCCGCCGTTGCCCGCGGCGCGCTGCATGGCCCGCAGGATCCGGCCGTCGTCGCTGTAGAAGACGCCGGGGTAGGCCATGAAGAGTTTGAAGGAGGTGACGCCCTCCTCGACCAGCTTGTCCATCTCCTTGAGCGTGTGCTCGTTGACGTCGGAGAGGATCATGTGGAAGGCGTAGTCGACGGCGCATTTCCCGTCGGCCTTGGCGTACCAGGTGTCGAGGCCTTCGCGCAGGGTGTGGCCGACGCTCTGCACGGCGAAGTCGATGATGGTGGTGGTGCCGCCCCAGGCGGCGGCCCGGGTGCCGGTCTCGAAGGTGTCGGAGGCGGAGGTGCCGCCGAACGGCAGCTCCATGTGGGTGTGCGCGTCGACGCCGCCGGGCAGGACGTAGCGGTCGGTGGCGTCGAGGGTCCGCTCGGCGGTCCAGTGGGCGGCGGCGTCGGAGCCGTGCGTGGCGAGGGCGGCGATCCGGCCGTCCTCGATCAGGACGTCCGCGTGCAGTTCGTCGGAGGCGGTGACGACCAGACCGCCGCGGATGAGGGTACGGGTACTCACGGGTCTCTCCCTGGGGTGCGTGGACTACAGGGACCGGAGCGCCTGTTCGAGGATGGCGGCCCCTTCTTCGGCCTCGGCGGCGGTGAGCGAGAGCGGTGGGGCGATCCGCAGGGTGCTGGTGTTGTGGCCGCCTCCCTTACCGAGGAGGAGTCCGTTCTCGCGGGCGGTCTCCAGGACGGCGGCGGCCGCCGCCGGGTCGGCCTCGTCCGTGCCCGGTACGGTCAGTTCGATGCCGATCATCAGGCCGCGGCCGCGGACCTCGCGGACCGCCTCCACTCCGGCGCCGACGGCCCGGAGCCGTTCGAGGAGCAGTCCGCCGACGCGGCGGGCGTTGCCCTGGAGGTCGTGTTCCAGGAGGTGGCCGAGGTTGGCGAGGCCGGCGGCCATGGTGACGGGTGAACCGCCGAAGGTGGAGATGGAGTGGGCGTCCAGGCAGTTCATGACCTCGGCGCGGGCGACGACCCCGCCGACGGACATGCCGTTGCCGATGCCCTTGGCGAAGGTGAGGATGTCGGGCGGGCCGGCCTGGTCGTGCGCCTGCCAGCCCCAGAAGTGGTCGCCGGTGCGGCCCCAGCCGGTCTGCACCTCGTCGGTGATCCAGAGGATGCCGTGCCGGTCGAGGACCCGGCGGAAGGCCGCGTAGAGCCCGTCGGGCGGGGAGGTGAAGCCCCCGACGCCCTGGATGGGTTCGGCGATCAGCGCGGCGACGTCCCGGGTGTGGCCGAGGAGGTCTTCGAGGTCGGCGACGCAGGCGTCGATGAAGCGGTCGTCCGTGAACTGGGCGTAGGGGCCCCGGGTGCGGACGCCGCCGTGGACGTAGAGGGTCTGCAGCGGGGAGAGGCCGGTGGGTGACCAGGCGCGGTTGCCGGTGATGCCGACGGTGGAGAAGGAGCGGCCGTGGTAGCTGTTGCGCATCGCCAGGATCTGGTTCGAGCGGCGGTACGCGGTGGCGAGGAGGAGCGCCGTGTCGTTGGCCTCGGTGCCGGAGGTGGTGAAGAAGACCCGGGCGTCGGGGATGCCGGAGAGGGCGGCGATCCGTTCGGCGAGCTCGACCATCGGGCGGTTGAGGTAGAGCGTGGAGGAGTGGATGATCCGGCCGGCCTGCTCGGCGATGGCCTTGGTGACCTCGGGGAGGGCGTGGGCGGTCATGGTGGTGAGGATGCCGCCGAAGAAGTCGAGGTACCTGCGGCCCTCGGCGTCCCACACATGGCGGCCCTCGCCGTGGGTGATCTCGATGGGGTCCCGGTAGTAGAGGGCGACCCAGTCGGGGATGACGGCGCGGTGGCGGTCGTGGAGGCTGCTCACGGCCGCACCAGCCCGTCGTAGGCGTCGGGGCGTCGGTCGCGGTAGAAGGCCCAGGTCTTGCGGACCTCCTCGATCAGGCCGAAGTCCAGGTCGCGCACGACGAGTTCCTCGGTCTTGTCGGAGGCGACGTCGCCGACGAACCGGCCGCGCGGGTCGACGAAGTAGCTGGTGCCGTAGAAGTCGTTGTCGCCGTACTCCTCCTGGCCGACGCGGTTGATGGCGGCGATGAAGTACTCGTTGGCGACGGCGGCGGCGGGCTGCTCCAGCTGCCAGAGGTGGGAGGAGAGTCCGCGGTGGGTGGCGGAGGGGTTGTAGACCAGTTGCGCGCCGTTGAGGCCGAGTTGGCGCCAGCCCTCGGGGAAGTGGCGGTCGTAGCAGATGTAGACGCCGACCTTGCCGACGGCGGTGTCGAAGACCGGCCAGCCGATGTTGCCGGGGCGGAAGTAGTACTTCTCCCAGAATCCCTTGACCTGGGGGATGTGGTGCTTGCGGTACTTGCCGAGGTAGGAGCCGTCGGAGTCGATCACGGCGGCGGTGTTGTAGTAGAAACCGGAGCCCTCGATCTCGAAGACCGGGACGACGATCACCATGCCGGTCTCGCGGGCGAGCTCCCGCATCCTGCGCACGGTGGGCCCGTCCGGCACGGGCTCGGCCCAGCGGTAGTGCTCGGGGTCCTGCACCTGGCAGAAGTAGGGGGCGTTGAAGACCTCCTGGAACCCGATGATCCGAGCGCCCTGCCGGGCCGCCTCGCGGGCGTGCTCCTCATGCTTGGCGATCATGGATTCGGTGTCGCCGGTCCAGGTCGCCTGGACGAGTGCGGCGCGTACGACAGCGGTCATGAGCTGCTCCTTCGGCACGGCGTCAGAGAGCCTCTACGCACGTAGACGCGGTACGTAGGAGGAGAACGTAAGCCCCGTCACACCCCGGAGCAAGACCACCGCCGTGAACCGCCGGAGTCGATCATGTTTCATACCCGAGTGGTCCACGTCGGACACACACCGACACGTCCCGGTCTGATCCGGTGTGACCTACGACGTGGCGGGCGGGCGGGATGGGCGTCGTGACTGGCGTAGGGGCGGGACCCGCGTGGCGCGGTCAGGCTCCGGCGAGGCCCGCGACCCGCAGGGCGTGCGCCAGATCCCGCCGCCGGTCCGGGGACACCGTGTGTGCGGCGTCGAGGAGTTGGGGCACCAGGGCGTGCGGGTCCACGGCGGCGAGCCGGGCGGCGTCCTCCGGCGTACGGGCCCGGAGGAAGGCCGCGAGCAGGGCCCGGGCCTCGCGCTGATGCCCCTCCGCGCGCAGGGCGGCGCAGGCGTCGGCGAGCTCCTCGACCGGCCGGGCGACGCCCTGGCGGAGCAGCTGATCGCAGTCCTGGTCCCGGCCCGCGTCGGCGAGCGCCCCGGCGACGGCGGCGAGCCGGCCGGGAGGCAGCGTGGCCGCCTCCCAGAGCAAGGTGGTCCAGTCGGCGCCGAGTCCCACCCGGTCGAGCTCCGCGGCGAGCGGCGGGAGCCAGGCGGGCGGACCCGCGACGGCCTCGCAGAGCAGCGCGTGCGCCTCGCCGCTGCGCCCCTGGGCGCGCAGCCGCCGCAGCGCGTAGACCGCGTTCCCGGCGGCGCGGGCCGCCTCGGCGGCGACCTCGGCGGCGAGGGGCGCGGCGGGGGTACGGGGCGGGGCGGCGGGGGTCGTCTCGGCTCCGCCGAACCGGGCACCGCGCGGGAGGGCGCCGGCCACCGGAAGCCGCGGCACCCCCACCGCCTCCGGCACGTCATCGGCCTCGTCCATCCACGCGTAACGGGCGCCCCGGGGGCGTCGCTTGACGGCCGGTGCCGGTGTGCGGGCGGGGGCGGGAGCCGGGGCCGGCTCGACCGCGGGGGCCGGGGCCGGCTGGGCCAGGGCGGTCAGGCGCGCCGCCAGTTCCTCGATCCGGGCCGTCGCACGGCGGTGGTCGTCCCGGGCCCAGGCCAGTTCGTGCTGGAGCCGGGGCGTGTCCGGGGAGCCGGGGGCCGCGCCCAGGAGGGCCTCGAGTTCGCGCGAGCGGGTCGCGGCGTGGCACCGCTCCCGCTCCATCAGCTCCAGGCGCTCGCGCAGCGCCTCCGCTCCGCCCGGCCTGCGGTCATGGGCGGCGGCGGCCGCGGTGTGCAGCGCCCTGACCCGTACGCCCTGAGGTCCGGACGGTGCTTCGCCCAGGTCGTGGAGGAGGGACTCGACCACGTCCCAGGGCAGGATCTCCGTACCGTCGAAGCAGGCCCGCATGCCGTCCGGGTCCCGGCTCGCGAAGACGCCGTACCAGCCCTCCCCCGGGTCGAGGCGTGCCACCAGGTCTCTCAGGAGACGCGCGAACGCGCCTTCCGCCGCCGGAAGTTGATCCGTGGACATACCGCCGCACCACCCGCACACTCGACTGGAACCTTCCGGTCCGCTGGCATTGGACCTCAGGCGTGTTACGGGACGGCTACGGACCGTTTTCGCGCCGGGATCAGACCGGTACGAGCGCGCAGCGCACGACGATCTCGTCCATGGAGAGACCGAGGACCCCGGCCAGCGCGGCGACGGTGAAGAAGGCGGGGGTCGGGGCCCGTCCGGTCTCGATCTTGCGGAGCGTTTCGGCGGAGAGCCCGGCGGCCGCGGCGATCTCCACCATGGAGCGGCCGCCGCGGGCCTCGCGCAGCAGCAGGCCGAGGCGTTCGCCGCGCTCGCGCTCTTCGGGGGTCAGGGGTGTGCGTACCATGCCACCATTCTAATACCGGTATAGTAATTGGCATGATGGAGATCAAGACGGACGAGTCCCTGCGTGCGATGCGGGAGGCCGGCAGGGTCGTCGCCCGGGCTCTGGCGGCCGCGCGGGAGAAGGCGGCGCCGGGGGTGACCCTGCGCGAGCTGGACCGGGCGGCGCGAGAAGTGCTCGACGAGGCGGGCGCGGGATCGCCGTTCCTGAACTATCACCCCGGCTGGGCGCCCGTGCCGTTCCCGGCCGTGGTGTGCGTGTCCGTGAACGACGCGATCGTGCACGGGGTCCCGGACGAGAGCCGGCTCGCCGACGGGGATCTCGTCTCCCTCGACTGCGGGGCGTCCCTCGGCGGCTGGGTCGGCGACGCGGCCGTCAGCTTCACGGTCGGCCGGGCCCGCCCGGAGGACACCCGCCTGATCGACACGGCGTACGCGGCGCTGGAGGCCGGGATCGGCGCGGCCGTCGTGGGCAACCGCGTCGGCGACATCGCCCACGCCGTCGGCCGCGTGTGCCGCCGGGCGGGTTACGGCATCCCGGACGGCATGGGCGGGCACGGCGTCGGCCGCACCATGCACGAGGGCCCGGACGTCCCCAACGAGGGACGTCCGGGCCGGGGCGTGCCGTTGCGCCACGGAATGGCGATCGCGATCGAGCCGATGCTGATCGGCAGCGGCCGGGACGACCATTACACCGCCGCTGACGGCTGGACGATCCGCACCCTCGACCGCTCCCGCGCGGCCCACACGGAACACACGATCGCGATCACCGACGACGGTCCCCGCATCCTGACGGCCCTGTAGCCGCCGGGGCCGCGCGTCGCGCGGGAGACCCGTCCGTCAGGACACAGAGGCCCGTACGACCCTGACGGCCCCGGCCTCCTGACCATCCCTCAGGCACCGGCGCGACGCCGCTCGGGGGCCGCCGGTCAGCGCCGGGGCCGTACGACCATCGCCGAGCCTCCGCCCCTGCGGACCGTCTCCGCCGCCGCGACCCAGCTGCCGTCCGGCTGCCGTTGGACGGCCGTCGCCGCGCCGATCTCCGGGTTCTGCCGGAAGCCGTGGCCGATCGCCTCCAGCTCGCCCTTCAGCGGGCTGTTCCAGAGCCCCGGCTCCAGTTCGGTCGTCGTCTGGTTGCGCTGGCTCGCCCGGGGCGCCGCGATCGCGTCGACCAGGGGCAGCCCCCGGTCCACGACGCCGGTCAGCGTCTGCAGCACGGTGGTGATGATGGTCGCCCCGCCCGGGGAGCCCAGGGCGAGGACCGGCCGTCCGTGCTTGTCGAGCACGATGGTCGGGGACATCGACGAGCGGGGCCGCTTCCCGGGACCGGGCAGGTTCGGGTCGTGGACCGCCGGGTTCGCCGGGGCGAAGGAGAAGTCGGTCAGCTCGTTGTTGAGCAGGAAGCCGCGCCCCGGCACGGTGATCCCGCTGCCGCCCGTCGACTCGATGGTCAGCGTGTAGGAGACGACGTCGCCCCACCTGTCGGCCACCGTCAGATGCGTGGTGTTCTCGCCCTCGTAGGTGGTGGGCGCCGCCGTCCCGCCGCGCCCGCAGTCGGCGGGGTCGCGGGGGTCGCCCGGCGCCAGCGGACTGGTCAGGACCGCGTCGTCGCGGATCAGGCACTCCCGGGAGTCCGCGTACCGCTGCGAGAGCAGTTCCCGCACGGGGACGTCCTCGAACGCCGGGTCGCCGACCCAGCGGCCCCGGTCGGCGAACGCGATCCGGCTGGCCTCGATGAAACGGTGCAGATAGCGGGCCTGGGTGGCCTTTGACAGATCCGTGCGCTCCAGGATGTTCAGCGCCTCGCCGACGCTCGTGCCGCCGGAGGACGAGGGCGCCATGCCGTAGACGTCGAGACCGCGGTACGAGATCTTCGTGGGCCGCCGCCGTTCGGTCTCGTACGCCGCCAGGTCGCGCTCGGTCAGGTCGCCGGAGCGGACGACCCGCGTGGCCCCCTCCCGTACCGGGGGCTTCCGTACGGTGTTCACGATGTCCCGGGCCAGCGGCCCCCGGTAGAGGGCGCCGACGCCCTCCCGGCTCAGCTTCTCGTACGTACGGGCCAGGTCCGGGTTCTTGAACGTCGAGCCGACGACGGGCAGTTCCCCTCCCGGCAGGAAGAGCTCCGAGGAGGCCGGGAAGTCACGGAAGCGGGCCTCGTTCGCGGCCGTCTGGGCGCGGAAGGTCGGGTCGACGGTGAAGCCCTCCCGGGCCAGCCGCGTGGCCGGCGCGAGGAGGGTGCGCAGCGGCTTGCTGCCCCATGTGTCGAGGGCGGTCTTCCAGGTGGCCGGGGTGCCGGGGGTGCCGACGCCGCGGCCGCTGGTCATGCCCTCCTCGAAGGGGATGGGCTTGCCGTTCTCGACGAAGAGGTTCGCGTCCGCCGACCGCGGCGCGGTCTCGCGCCCGTCGATGGTGCGTACCGTACGGGTTCTGGCGTCGTAGTGGACGAGGTAGCCGCCCCCGCCGATGCCGGCGGAGTACGGCTCGGTGACGCCGAGGGCCGCGGCGACCGCGACGGCCGCGTCGACCGCGTTGCCGCCCTGGCGGAGCACCTCGATGCCGGCGGCCGAGGCGTCCGCGTCGACGCTGGCGACGGCTCCGCCCCAGCCCACGGCCACGGGCTCCTTGACCGGCGGCTTCGTCTCGGTCGCCCTCGACGCGGAGGGCGGCGCGGCGGACGGTGGCGCGGCGGCGCCCACCGAGAGCAGCACCGTCGCGGCGACGGCGAGAACCGACCCATTCCGTGCGGCGGAACGACGCATTCCTACCTCCAGTCAACAGCCGTCCCGGCAGCCTAACTTCCGCCCGCCCTCCTCGTCAGGACCGCCTCGAACGGAGTGGCGCCGCCCCGCTAGCATGCGCGCCCATGAATGAAGACCTGCGCAATGTCGTCCTCGGCGTGCTCGCGACCGGTGTCAGCGCGTCGCTGGGCTGGCTGACCCGCACGTATCTGTGGCGCCGCGGGCTCCGCCGGAAGCAGGCGTTCTTCGGGCTCGCCGGCGGTTCCGAGTGCCTGCTGGTGGTGAACCGCAAGGCGGGCAGCGAGGGCTCGGTGCACCGTACCGACGTCTCCGCGCTGCTCGAACTGTCCGCCCTGATCAAGGACTGCGGGGCGCAGCCCCGGATAGTCCAGCACGACTCGGCACGGCAGGGCATCGGCGACCTCGCGGAGTTCTGCGTCGGCGGACCGTACTCCAATCGCCGGATGGCGGCGCATCTGTCCTCCCTGCTGCCGGGTCTGCGCATGAACGTGGAGTCGGAACCGGTCGAGGACCGGGGCATGCTCACGATCGGGGGCGAGGTGTACCGGGGGGTGAACGGCGTGACGGAGTACGTCGTCCTGGCCCGGCTCACGGCGGGCGACGGAGGGCGGCCGGTCTTCCTCTTCTGCGGGCAGTTCGCGGTCACCAACCAGGCCGCGACCCGCTATCTGGCCAAGCACCACGAGAAGCTGGCGCGCACGTACGGCTCCGGCCCGTTCGTCCTCCTCCTCAAGGTGGTCAACTCGCAGGCGTACGGCCCGGACGTGGTGGAGCTGGTCGCCGATGTGACACGGCACGCGATGACGGCGGTCGCCGCCGAACCGGCGACGACGTGACGGACGCCGGTCGAACGTCTCGCCCATCTCACACCCGACGACCGTGAAACAGCTCAAACACGCGCAACCTTTCCCGGCCTCCGCCCCTCTCTCCCCGCGAGAGTGATCCACACCGGAGGTCGTCCCCGTGAACCGCATACGCCCGCGCACCCTGCTCGCCACCGCCGCCGGGGCGCTCGCCCTGGCCGCCGTCACCTCCTGCTCCGGGGGGACGCCGGCGGCCGGCGGCACGAAGGAGGGGGCGCCACGGACGCGGATATCGGTGAATCTCACCGGGGGCCGGGCGACGGCCGGCGAACCGGTCGTCGTCCGGCTCGCCGAGGGGAGGCTGTCACGGGTCGACGTGACCGACTCCAAGGGCGGCCGGCTTGAGGGGAAGCTGTCCGCCGACGGGACGAGCTGGACGTCCTCGCGCAAGGCCGTGCCGGGTACCGGCTACGCGATCGAGGCACGGGACGCGTCCGGCGGGAACGCCCGCGCCGGGTTCACCACCGCGCCGGCCGAGCGGGTCAACAAGCTGACGCTCGCCCCCGGCAAGAACACCACCGTCGGCGTCGCCCAGCCGCTGTCGATCGTCTTCGACCACCCGGTGAAGAACAAGGCCGAGGTCGAGAAGCACCTCACGGTCACCACTTCGAACCGCACCGAGGGGTCCTGGGGCTGGATGCGGGACTGGTCCGGCAAGGACCGGGTGGACTGGCGGCCGAAGGAGTACTGGAAGGCCGGCACGAAGGTGACCCTCGACGCCCGGCTGAGCGGGATCGACTCCGGCGCCGGCGGCTGGTTCGTACGCGACTACACCACGACCTTCGGCATCGGCCGCGAGCAGCTCGTCGAGGTCGACCTCGACAACCACCGGCTGAAGCTGCTGCGGGACGGCGCCGAGGTCCTGGACGTGCCCATGTCGGCCGGGACACCCGGCGGCGAGAAGGCCTCCTGGCGCGGCAGGACCGTCCTGATGTCCAAGGAGGGCACCATCAACATGCGCTCGGAGACCGTGGGGCTCGGTGACGCCTACGACAAGATGGTCGACTACTCGATGCGGCTGACCTGGTCGGGGATGTACGCGCACGCGGCGCCCTGGAACGCGGCCTACTTCGGCAGCGCCAACAGGAGCTCGGGCTGCCTCGGCATGAGCGACGGCGACGCGCGGGCCGTGTACGACCAGGTGCGGGTGGGCGACCCCTTCGAGATCACCGGTTCCGAGGCCAAGGGGACGCAGGCGCTGAACAACGGCTACGGCGAGTGGAATCTGTCCTGGGCCGAGTGGCGGTCCAGGAGCGCACTCAATTGACAGGGCGTCCAATAATCGTTACCCGCACGTGACTCACCGATCGGTTACCAGGAGTAAGCCTTCCCGGTTACCGTCGGGTCACTTTCACTGCCCCCCATCAGTGATCCCAGTGAGGAGTGACCCGTGCGCACACCCTTGGTCCTCGCCGTCTCGGCCGCCCTCGTGGCGGGGACGGCGCTCGGGCTCGCACCCGCCGCCCACGCCACCGAGACCGGCATCCGCTTCGTCGACATCGCCGGCGACGGCGGCACCGTCCTGAAGGCCAATGTCGTCACCCCGGCGGGTGCGGGCTCCGGCGCCCGCCACCCCGTGATCGTGCTGCCCACCAGCTGGGCCATGCCCCAGGTCGAGTACCTCGCGCAGGCCCGGAAGCTCGCCGACTCCGGCTATGTCGTGGTCAGTTACAACTCGCGTGGCTTCTGGCAGTCCGGCGGCCACATCGAGACCGCCGGACCGAAGGACGTCGCCGACGCCTCCAAGGTCATCGACTGGGTTCTCGCGAACACCCCCGCCGACCCCGAGAAGATCGGCATGGCGGGCGTCTCGTACGGCGCCGGGATCAGCCTGCTCGCCGCCGCGCACGACAAGCGCGTCAGGGCCGTGGCGGCACTGAGCGGCTGGGCCGACCTCATCGAGTCGATCTACAGCGGGCGCACCCAGCACCTCCAGGCCGCCGCCCTGCTCGGCGGCGCCGGCTACCTCACCGGCCGTCCCGGCCCCGAACTCCAGGAGATCCTGGGCGACTTCCTCTCCTCCGACCTCGCCGAGGAGGAGAAGATGATCGCCTGGGGCAGGAAGCGCTCCGCCGTCACCTACCTGGACCGGATCAACGCCAACGGCGCCGCGATCATGCTCGGGAACGCCTGGGGAGACACCGTCTTCCCGCCCAACCAGTACGCGTCCTTCTACGAGAAGCTCCAGGGGCCCAAGCGCCTGGAGTTCCGCCCCGGCGACCACGCCACCGCCGAGGCCACCGGCCTGCTCGGCCTGCCCAACGACACCTGGACCAGCGCCCACCGCTGGTTCGACCGCTATCTCAAGGGCGCCGACAACGGCATCGACCGCGAGCAGCCCGTCCAGCTCAAGACCCGTTCCACCGGCGGCTACGAGGGCTACCCCGACTGGAAGTCGGTCGGCGCCGACCAGCGGAAGATCGCCCTCGGCGGCTCCCAGAAGATCCGGGCCGACGTCGACTCCGGCGCCAACGGCGGCGTCGTCCTCCTCTCCAACGCCTTCGACCAGTTCCTCGGGACCCCGCCCGTGGCCTCGATCCCGCTGCTCCCCCGCGCCTTCGCCGGCGTGTGGCAGTCCGAGCGCCACGACACCGCCCAGCGGGTGCGCGGCACGGCGAAGCTCCACACCACCGTCACCTCCACGGCCGAGAGCGGCACCCTCGTCGCGTACCTCTACGACGTGGGCCCGCTCGGACTCGGCAAGCTGGTCAGCAACGCCCCGTACACCTTCCACGGGAAGACGCCCGGCGAGCCGTTCACCGTCGATCTGGAGCTGTTCTCCACGGCCTACGACGTGCCCGCCGGACACCGTCTCGCCGTGGTCGTCGACACCGTCGACCCCCTCTACATCGAGCACAACCCGACCGGCGCGCAGCTGACCTTCTCCTCCCCGCCGGCCGACCCGTCGTACGTGTCGGTCCCGCTGCGGGAGGAGTGATCACCGGCTGCTGCCGGACGGGCAGGGCTTCCTGCGGCCTGCCGCGCGACCGCTACGCGCCCGTGGGAGGACCTCCGCCCGGCAGCAGCGTCCCCGGTTCGGCCGGGGCGACCTCCACGGCCTTCGTCTTGGGACTGCGGCGCTCCTTCCCGGCGACCCACGTGGCGAACCAGGACAGCAGCATGCACATCCCGATGTAGATCGGTGAGATCACCATGACGACGGGGATGAACGGCAGGTCGTAGTCGAGGTTGGACGCGATCAGCTTGCCCGCGTGCAGGAACTCCTCGTAGGTGATGAGGAATCCGAGCGAGGTGTCCTTCAGGGCCACCACCAGCTGGCTGATGATGACCGGCAGCATGGCGCGGAGCGCCTGCGGCACCAGGACGTAGGTCATGACCTGTGTCTTGCGCATGCCGAGGGCGTACGCCGCCTCCCGCTGCCCGCGGTCGACCGAGTCGACTCCGGTACGGAACACCTCGGCGAGCACCGAGCCGTTGTAGAGGGTCAGTCCGGCGACCAGCGCGGGCAGCGGGTGGACCTTCAGCGCCACGAAGATGAAGAAGATCATCACCAGGACGGGCATGGCGCGGAAGAACTCGACGAGGAGGGTCGAGATCCAGCGGAAGACCCGGTGCTCGGAGAGGCGGCCGGTGGCGAGGAGGCCGCCGAGGACGAGCGAGAGCACCGAGGCGTACGCGAAGGCCTTGAGCGTGTTGCCGAGCCCGCGCAGCAGCAGCTCCTGAATGCCCTCGTAGGCGAACGGCGACCACTTCGTGGAGGTGAACTGCCCGGTGTCGAACAGGAGATGGAGGATCCAGCCGGCCAGCGCCAGGATCGCCAGGGTCGAGAGGGCGCCGTAGAGCCGGTGGCGCCTGCGGGTGCGCGGACCCGGGATGTCGTACAGGGCGGTGGACTCGGTCATCGGGCGACTCCCCAGCGCTTCTCCAGGACGTTGAAGAGCGCGCTGATGGTGAGGGTGACGATCAGATAGCCGACGGCGATCCAAACGAAGGTCCAGATGATGTTGTAGCCGAGTTCGCTCAACGTCTTGTAGGTGCCGAGGAGTTCGGTGACGCTGAAGGCGCCGGCGATCGCCGAGTTCTTGGCGAGCGCGATGAGGGTGGAGCCGATGGGCGGGATGACGGAACGGAACGCCTGCGGCAGGACGACGGCGCTCAGGGTCTGCGCGAAGGTCATGCCGAGGCTGCGGGCCGCCTCACCCTGGCCGCGCGGCACGGTGTTGATGCCGGAGCGCAGCGCCTCGCAGACGAAGGCCGAGGTGTAGCAGCCGAGAGCGAGGACCGCGAACAGCTCGAAGGGGAGCACGAGTCCGAACCGTGGCAGGCCCAGCATCACCGCGAAGAAGAGGAGGGTGAGCGGGGTGTTGCGCAGCACGGTCACCCAGACGCCGCCGAAGACCCGGAGGGAGCCGACCGGCGCGATCCGGAACGAGGCCATGACGAAGCCCAGGACCAGGGCCAGGGCCGAGGCGTAGACGGTGAGTTCGACGGTGCCGAGGAAGCCGTCGCCGTAGAGGGAGAAGTTCTCGGTCAGTACGTCCATGTCGCCGCTCGCCTCCTCAGCTCGCCGGGTAGCGGTCGATGGCGGGCGGCCGCGGGGCGGGCACCCCGGAGAGGCCGAGGGTCGCGTCGTACGCCTTCTTCCAGTCGCCGTTCCTCTGGTGGGCCGCGAGGGCGTCGTCGAGGGCGAGGCGCAGGGCGTTGTCGTCGCGCGGCACGCCGATGCCGTAGGGCTCCCGGGAGAAGGGCCTGCCGACAACCTTGAGTTCGTCGGGGACCTTGGCGGCGTAGCCCATCAGGATCGTGTCGTCGGTGGTGACCGCGTCGACCTGGTAGGTGAGCAGGTTGTCGACGCAGACCGAGTAGGTGTCGTAGGCGACGAGGTCGGCCTCGGGATAGTCCTTCTCGATCCGCTGGAAGGGGGTGGAGCCGGCGGCCGAGCAGACCCGTCTGCCGGCGAGGTCCCGCGGTCCGCCGATGTCGTTCTCGTCGGTGCGGACGAGCAGGGACTGGCCGGCCATGTAGTAGGGGCCGGCGAACCCCACGAGCTTCTTGCGGTTGTCGTTGATGGTGTAGGTGCCGACGTAGTAGTCGATCTGGCCGTTCTGCAGCGCGGTCTCGCGGTTGGCCGAGGCGATGGTCCGGAACTCGACGGACGCCGGGTCGAAGCCCAGCGAGGCCGCCATCATCTTCGCGATCTCGATGTCGAAGCCGGAGTACCTGCCGGTGGCGGGGTCCTTCTCGCCCATGTACGGCTGGTCCTCCTTGGCGCCGACGACCAGACGCCCGCGGCTCTTCGCCTTCCTCCAGGTGGCGGAGGCGGGCAACTGGAACGCGGACGCGATCCGGTACTTCGGGAGCGCCTCGGGCTGTGGCCCCTTGACGGGCGGGCTGCCCTCCTTGCCGCAGGCGGCCGCGGCGCCCAGGGCGAGCACGAGCGCGAGCGCGAGGAGGATGCGTTGCGTACGGTGCATGGCGTTCCTCCCCGTCAGTGCGTCAGGATCTTGGACAGGAAGTCCTTGGCGCGGTCGCTGCGCGGGGCGGTGAAGAAGTCCTCGGGGGTGCGGTCCTCGACGACCCGGCCGTCGGCCATGAAGACGACGCGGTGGGCGGCGGAGCGGGCGAAGCCCATCTCGTGGGTGACGACGACCATGGTCATGCCCTCGCGGGCGAGCTGCCGCATGACCTCCAGGACCTCGTTGATCATCTCGGGGTCGAGCGCCGAGGTCGGTTCGTCGAACAGCAGCGCCTTGGGGTCCATGGCGAGGGCGCGGGCGATGGCGACGCGCTGCTGCTGGCCGCCGGAGAGCTGGGCGGGCAGCTTCTCGGCGTGGGCGGCGAGGCCGACGCGTTCGAGGAGTTCGCGCGAGCGGCGGTCGGCCTCCTCCTTCTTCCGCTTGCGCACCTTGATCTGGGCGAGTGACACGTTGGCGAGGACGGTCTTGTGCGCGAAGAGGTTGAACGACTGGAAGACCATGCCGACCTCGGCCCGCAGCCGGGCCAGCGCCTTGCCCTCCTCGGGAACAGGGCGCCCGTCGATGAGGATGTCGCCCGACTCGACGGACTCCAGGCGGTTCATCGCCCGGCAGAGCGTCGACTTGCCCGAGCCGGACGGTCCGATGACCACCACCACCTCGCCGCGACCGACGGTGAGGTCGATGTCCTGCAGGACGTGCAGCGTTCCGTAGTGTTTGTTGACGCCACGCAGCTCGATCAAAGGATCGACGGCCATACGCTGCCCTGCCCCCTTCTCAGCTGTGTCGAGGTCAGCGCAAACTATCCAGCACGAAAAGGGACTTCACGCCCGACACGCATGAAACACGGATAAGCCGTATTTACTGCAGAAGGGTGGGGCGGCCGGTCAGAACTCGGCGGCCTCCGCGTACACGCGGGAGAGTTCGGGGGATCCGCTCACGGCCCAGTCGAGGCCGGCCTCGACCACGTTGATCTCCCGGCCGGAGGCGAGCCGCACCACCGGCTGCCCTCCGGGCCACACCTGCCAGCAGGCACCCGGCACCGTGCGGACGACGACCGTGCCCAGATACAGACCGGCGTCGTTGCCGATCCAGGGCAGCTCCTCCGGGTCGTCGCGCCAGAGCGGCGGCAGCTGGTCGAGGGCCGCCAGCGAACGCGGGGTGTCGTCCAGCTCCACCCCTGCCTCCTGGGCCCTGGCACGCAGCAGCTCGCACTCGGCGAGCAGCTCGCCCACTCCCTCCGGGTCGCGGTCGAAGGCCGCCGTCAGCGGAGAGGTACCGACTGCGTGCCGCTTGCGCCAGTTGCCCAGGAAGGGGATGTTCATCCGACCAGCGTCGCACCGGACCCTCCCGCGGACCACCCGGCACGCGGAGATCACCGCTCCAGCGGGTGCCGGACAGGCTCTAGACGTCCAGATCGACGACGACCGGGGCGTGGTCGGACGCGCCCTTGCCCTTGCGCTCCTCGCGGTCGACATAGCTGTCCTCGACCGCGTCGGCGAAGGGCTTGTTGCCGTACACCAGGTCGATGCGCATGCCCCTGTTCTTGGGGAAGCAGAGCTGGCGGTAGTCCCAGTACGTGAAGGGCTGGTCGTACTTGAGGGGGCGCGGGACCACGTCGGACAGGCCCGTCTCCCGCAGCCCGGCGAGCGCGGCCCGCTCCGGGGCGGTGACGTGCGTGGCGCCCTCGAAGAGGGAGATGTCCCAGACGTCGTCGTCGGTCGGGGCGATGTTGAAGTCCCCGAGGACGGCGAAGGGGCGCTCCCCCGCCGCGTCCGCGGCGACCGCTCCCTGGAGCGCCTCCAGCCAGCGCAGCTTGTAGGCGTAGTGGTCATGGGCGACCTCGCGGCCGTTGGGCACGTACACCGACCAGACGCGGACCGGGCCGCAGGTCGCCGAGATGGCCCGGGGCTCCTGCACGGACTCGTACTCGGGCCCGCCGGGCAGGCCCATGACGACGTCCTCCAGGCCGACCTTGGAGAGCAGCGCCACGCCGTTCCACCGCCCGTTGGCGTGGACCACCGACTCGTACCCCAGCTCGCGCAGCTCGTCGGTGGGGAACTGCTCGGCGGTGCACTTGGTCTCCTGGAGGCAGAGCACGTCCGTGCCGCTGCTCTCCAGCCAGGCCAGGAGCCGGGGCAGCCGGGCGGTGATCGAATTGACGTTCCACGTGGCGATGCGCATGCGGGCAAGCCTAACGGCGGGGTGTGACAGTCATCGAGTTCACAGGTCGGTGGAGTCACCGGGGGCCAGCCGGCCGTGGTCCGTGCCGCCGAGCGCGCCGATCTGCCGGTCGTAGATCGGCCGGGCGAGGTCGGTGAGCAGGGCGTCGTGGATGTCGAAGGCGCGGTGCGGCTTGACCTCGCGGACGTAGTCGATGACCTCGGAGATCTTGCTCCAGGGTGCCATCACCGGCAGCATCAGCGTCTCCACCGGCTGCTCGGGGACGGTCAGCGCGTCGCCGGGGTGGAAGAGCGAGCCGTCGACGAGGAAGCCGATGTTGGTGATCCGCGGGATGTCCGGGTGGATCACCGCGTGCAGCTCGCCGTGCACCTGGACGTCGAAGCCGGCCGCGCTGAAGGTGTCGCCGTGCCCGACGGTGTGCACCCGGCCGGGGAAGGCGGCCGAGAGCTGCTCGGCGACGCTCTTCAGCGTCCAGATCTCGGCCGCCGGGTTGGCCTCCAGGCCGGCCCGCAGCCGGTTCTCGTCGAAGTGGTCGGGGTGCTCGTGCGTGACGAGAACGGCGTCGGCGCCGAGGGCGGCGTCCTGCTCGGTGAAGCCGCCGGGGTCGATGACGAGCGCCCGCCCGTCCTTCTCCAAGCGGATGCAGGCGTGCGACTTCTTCGTCAGCTTCACAGGAGTCCACCTCACACGGTCCGGGCATGGGCATGCCCGGTCAGCCTACGCCTGGGGCGTGGTCTCCTCCTTGATCACCCGGCTCACGACCCGCAGGGCGCTGTCGGCGGCCGGCATGCCGCAGTAGACCGCCGTCTGGAGCAGCACCTCGCGGATCTCGGCGGGGGTCAGACCGTTGCGCAGCGCGGCCCGGGTGTGGTCGGCCAGCGCCTCCAGGTGACCGCCCGCGATCAGGGCCGTGAGGGTCACACAGCTGCGGGTGCGGCGGTCGAGGCCGTCACGGCTCCACACCTCGCCCCAGGCGTAACGGGTGACCAGGGACTGGAAATCGGCTCCGAACTCGTCGGCGAGGACCTGGTCGACATGGGCGTCGCCGAGGATCTCGCGGCGCAGCTTGAGGCCCTCGTCGTACGCGTCGGGCCGCGCGGATCCGGCGAGCTCGGGCGCGGGCGGCGGGGCGATCTCGGCGACGGGGACGACCGGGGCGGAGACGGGCGGCATCGGCGGGGCGGGCAGGGCGCTCTGCGTGTCGTGCACGATCCCGGCGAAGTGGTTCGTGAGGAGGTCCGTGACGGCGCCGGGCTGCTCGACGGGTGCGAGGTGGGAGGCGCCGGGGACGACGGCGAGCCGGGCGTCGGCTATCCCGGCGACCAGGGTGCGGGCCTCGGCGGGGCCGGTGACCTGGTCGTCGGCGCCGACGAGCACGAGGGCCGGGATGCCGATGCGGCCGAGGGAGTCACGGACGTCGAAGAGGGCGAGCGCTTCGCAGGCACCGATGTAGCAGCCGGGGTCGGTCGTCCGCACCATCTGCACGGCCCACTCGACGATCGCGGGCTGGGTGGCGGCGAAGCCGGGGGTGAACCACTGTTCGGGTGCGGTACGGGCCATGGGTTCGAGGCCGTGGGTGCGCACGATCACTCCCCGCTGGCGGAACTCGTCGGCGCTGCCGAACCGGGGGGAGGTGGCCACCAGGGCCAGCGAGGCGACCCGGTGGGGCGCCCGCAGCGCCAGGTCGAGGCCGACGGCGCCGCCGATGGAGCAGCCGGCGTAGCCGAAGCGCTGGACGCCCAGTTCGTCGAGGGTGGCCAGCAGCCGGTCACCGAGCTCGGCGACGGAGGTGAAGGGGCGGGCGGGCGCGCCGCCGTGACCGGGCAGGTCGAAACGGACGACGCGCCACTGGCGGGTCAGCTCGGGGACCTGCCGGTCCCACATGTGCCATGTGGTACCGAGGGAAGGTCCGATCACCAGGACCGGGGCGTCTCCGGGCCCGTCAACGCGGTATTGCAGGGTGTTCGGTGGTGTCTCGCTCACGCGCCAGACCCTCTCACGTACCACGGCACCTCACGTCGCCGGGTCGAACCTAGCGGCTCCTCCCCTCCTCGGCCGCATGGCCCGGGCATGCCGAAGAAGGGGAACAGGAAGGCCGGTCTCGGCCCGCCGGAGGACTGCCGGACCGCCATGCCCTGCGGTTCACGGCCACGGCCGCCCCCGAACGCCCGCCGCCTATCCGCGCGCTGTGCCGTCCGCCGACCGTTCGCCGGTCTGGTAGATGTCGGGTATGCCGTCCGCGTCCTCGTCCCGTTCCTCTTCCTCCCACAGGAGCCGGTAGATCCGGTTCCGGCGGCGCAGCAGTACGGCGGCGAGGGCCGCGGCGGCGAGGGAGCCGACGAGGACGGCGGCCTTGATGTGCTCGGCCTCGACGGCGTCGGGGAAGGCGAGTTCGCCGATCAGGAGGGCGACGGTGAAGCCGATCCCCGCCAGGGTGGCGAGCCCGAGGACATCGGCCCAGGCGAGGCCCGGATTGAGTTCGGCGCGGGTGAAGCGAGCGGCCAGGTACGTGCCGAGGAAGATGCCGAGGATCTTGCCCACGACCAGGCCGACGACGACACCCAGCGGCTCCGGGTCGGTGAAGACATGGCCGAGCGCGTCGCCGGAGACGCTGACGCCGGCGGCGAAGAGGGCGAACAGGGGGACGACGACACCGGCCGAGACGGGGTGCAGCAGATGCGCGACACGGGCGGCCGGCGCCGCCTTCTCCCCCTCGTCACGGACCGTGCGCAGCATCAGGCCCATCGCGACACCGGCCACGGTCGCGTGGACACCGGAGTTGTACATCAGCGCCCAGGTCGCGATCCCCAGCGGCGCGTACCACCACCAGCCGCGGACGCGGTGGCGCTGGAGGACGTAGAAGACGACCAGGCCCGCGAAGGCTCCGCCCAGCGCCCAGAAGTCGAGGTCGGAGGTGAAGAAGACCGCGATGACGAGAATGGCCCCCAGGTCGTCGACGACGGCCAGGGTCAGCAGGAACGCCCGTAGCGCGGACGGCAGATGGGTGCTGATGACGGCGAGGACCGCGAGCGCGAAGGCGATGTCCGTGGCCATCGGCACGGCCCAGCCCTCCGGGCTGCCACCGCCGGCGGTGACGGTGAGCAGATAGAGGGCCGCGGGTACGGCCATGCCGCAGACCGCGGCCACGACCGGCAGGGCGGCGGTGGCCGGGGTGCGCAGCTCACCCACGACCAGCTCGCGTTTCAGCTCGATACCGGCGACCAGGAAGAAGATCGCGAGCAGGCCGTCGGCCGTCCAGTGGCCGACCGAGAGGTCCAGGCCCAGGGCGGGTATGCCGAAGTGGAAGTCCCGTACGTACTCGTACGTGTCGCTCCACGGGCTGTTCGCCCACACCAGGGCGACCACGGCCGCCGCCAGCAGGACCAGGCCGCCGACCGTCTCCGTACGAAGCGCTTCGGCGACCGTCTGCCGCTCCGTCCAGGGAAGCAGACCGAAAAGCGGCTTGCGCGGGCGTGACTGCGCCATGGGGGCGGCCTCCGGGACATAACGGCGGATGGGCACACGGCCCCTCGGACGCCGACCAGACTTCCCGGCACACCAGCGTCGCCTTGACGCGTTCCTCACACCCTATCCGGCGGCCGGGAGTCTCACCAGAGGGGGCTTTGAGCTGCGGAGACAGTCAGCAGGGTCCGTCTCCCCCAAGGCGCGAGGGGGAGGCGGACCCTGCTCGGAACCGGGCCGCCGGGGACGGTCAGACGGTGGTCTTCACCGGCTCCTGGTCGTCGTCGCCGTCCGTGTCCAGACCCGCGTCACGCTTCTTGACGAAGGCGAGGAACGAGTCGAGCTCACCCTTGACGACCGGCGCGAGGAGGTAGAGGCCGATGATGTTGATGACCGCGAGCATGAACAGCACCGCGTCGGCCATGTCGATCAGCGTCTGGAGGGTCAGCAGCGAGCCGGCGACCGCGAAGACGGTGTAGAGCACCTTGTACGTGATCTCACTGGCGCGGCTGCGGCCGAAGAGGTACGTCCACGCCTTGAGTCCGTAGTAGCCCCAGGTCAGCACGGTGGAGATGGCGAACAGCATCACCGCGATCGTGAGGATGTACGGGAACCAGGGCAGGACCGTGGCGAAGGCGTCGGAGGTGATGGTGACGCCGCCGATGGACTCGCCCGCACGGGCCTCGGCCCAGCTGGCCGGGTTGGCGATGACGATGGTCAGCGCCGTCATGGTGCAGATGACGACCGTGTCGATGAACGGCTCCAGCAGGGCGACCAGGCCCTCGCTCGCGGGGTGCTTGGTCTTGACCGCGGCGTGCGCGATCGGGGCGGAGCCGAGACCGGCCTCGTTGGAGAACGCGGCCCGCTTGAAACCGATGATCAGCGCACCGAGCACACCGCCCGCGACGCCCTGGGGGTTGAACGCGCCCTCGATGATCGTGACGACCGCGGCGGGGACTGCGGTGATGTGGACGGCGATGACGACGAGGCAGGCGGCGATGTAGAGGCCGGCCATGGCGGGCACCAGCCTGCTGGTGACATTGGCGATCGAGCGGATGCCGCCGATGAGCACGATGCCGACGAGAGCGGCGATCAGGATGCCGAAGAACAGGGCGCCGGCCGAGGAGCCCATCAGGCCGTCCTCGCCGCCGGTCACGGAGACCAGCTGGGCGTAGGACTGGTTGACCTGGAAGAGGTTGCCGCCGAAGAGGCCGAAGAACAGGATCATGAAGGAGGCGAGGACCGCGAGGATCTTGCCGAGGGTCTTGCCGTTCTTGCCGAAGCGGGCGGCGAGGCCCTTGGGCAGGTAGTGCATGGGGCCGCCGGAGACGGTTCCGTCGGCGTGCACCTCGCGGTACTTCACACCGAGGGTGACCTCGACGAACTTGGTGGCCATGCCGAGCAGGCCGCACAGGATCATCCAGAAGGTGGCGCCGGGACCGCCGATCGAGACGGCGACGGCCACACCGGCGATGTTGCCGAGTCCGACCGTGCCGGAGACGGCGGCTGTGAGCGCCTGGAAGTGGTTGACCTCGCCGGCCGACCCCTTCTCGTCGTACTTGCCGCGCACGACGTCGACGGCGAGCCGGAACTTGCGCACCTGTACGAAGCCGAACCAGCCGGTGAAGACGAGGCCGGCCACGACGAGCCAGGCCACGATCAGCGGAAGGTTCGTACCCCCGACGGGGACGGAGTAGAAGACGACTTCGACCAGCCAGTGGGCTATGGGCTCGAAGAAGCCGCTGACGGCATCGTCCACGGACTGGGTGAGGGAATCGAGCGACACGGTGGAGTACCTCGTTGGCGCAGGACCGGCGCGCGGGAGGCTGCGCCGGTGAGGGTGCGGGCTTTGAGCGAACGCCGTTGTCCGATCGGCGACCCGAGGCGTCGACGTCCGCGGACTCGGAGCGTGATCACCTTGGTCGTACTGCCGGTGCGTGCCGGCACTGCGCAGAAGCGGCGAGGGGTGGTGCCACCTGCGAAGTTGCGCATTCCTACCACGGCATCGCCGCCGAGAGAGTGACGCACATCACATCACCTATCGTGATCTCGCAAAAGCCCAGCAAGCGTGACGCGACCGTTATCCGAACACCCTGTCCGTTCACGGTGCACGTACTTCCGCTGGTCAGGAGCGTTCGAAGCTACGCCCATGTGCGCGCTCCGGTGAGCACGCGCCGGGTGCGCACGGGCAGAGACGGCACGCCGCTGGTTCCCTGTCCGGGGCGCGCCGGGGCTCGGCGGCGGCCCGTGACGACCTCGGTCCGGCGGGCGCCCGTGACGAGCTCGGTCCGGCGGGCGCGGTGACGATGGAGCGCGTGGGAACGCGGTGGGACGGGCACACTCCTGGGGAGGGCCGCGGCATCTCCGTGGCCGTCCATCCGTCCCCAGCGGTCACGAGGCGGTCGCCATGAGTCATTCCACGGATGACCAGCGCATCCTTGCCGAGATCGAGCGGCGTCTCAGCCAGGACGACCCCGCTCTCGCCTCCCTGATGAGCACTCTGAACCAGCAGTTGCCCCGACAGCAGGAGCAGCCCGGGGCGGCCCGAGCCACCCGCCGCAGCCCCCGCGCGGTGGCGGCGATCGTGCTGACGGTCATCGCTCTGGTGGCGCTGTTCCTCACAGCGATCCTGAATGCCCCGCCGACCCCGCCCGCGGGTGAGAACGAGGGGCCCGCACCACGACCCGCCGCCATGGCCATGCACCCCGCGCCATGACCGGCGGCCCGGCGCGGCCGTCGGACGGTTTCGCGTGTCAGCGAGCCGAGCGTGCGGCGTCGCTCGTTGCCCACAGCGAGCGGACGTGGCCCAGATGCCTGGCCATGCACTTCTCCGCGCCCTTCGCGTCACCGGCGATCATCAGGTCGAGGAGCTCCAGATGCTCCTCGGCCGAGGGGATCAGCGCGCCGCTCTCGGCCAGGGCGTTGAGGCCGTACAGCCGGGACCGCTTGCGCAGGTCACCGACGGTCTCGACGAGGCGTTCGTTGCCGGCGAGGCCGAGCAGCGAGAGGTGGAAGCGGCGGTCGGCCTCCAGGTAGCCGATGAGATCGTGCTCACGGGCTGCGCGCACGATCTCCTCCGCGACCGGTCGCAGCGCCTCGAGATCCGCGCGGTCGGCGGTGCGGGTGACCCGGCCGACCGTGGGGATCTCGATGAGCGCGCGGATCTCGGCGTACTGGTCGAGGTCGCGCTCGTCGACCTCGGTGACGCGGAACCCCTTGTTGCGGACGGGTTCGACCAGCCCCTCGCGGGCCAGGTCGAGCATCGCCTCCCGTACCGGGGTGGCGGAGATGCCGAAGTCCTCGGCGAGCGTCGGCGCCGAGTACACCGCCCCCGGCCGGAGTTCACCCGAGATCAGGGCTGCTCGCAGGGCATGGGCGACCTGGTCGCGCAGCCGCTCCCGGGAGGCGTTCAGGTCGCGGTGGGTCAGGTGCCCCATGACAGTGCTGGTCCCTTCGGTCCGGTACGGACCACCGTACAATGTCACGTTGCTTCCGCGGGCGACAGGGCGTACGTACGGCTGGAGGTGGGGAACTCCGGGGCGGCCCGGGCCTGTTCGCGCGGGCCGAACACGGACGCGGCGGTGGTCACAGGAGGAAGCCTCCGGGGAACGGGTCGTCCGGGTCGAGGAAGTACTGGGCGGTGCCGGTGATCCAGGCGCGGCCGGTGATGGCCGGGACGACGGCGGGCACGCCGCCGACCTCCGTCTCGGCGAGGAGCCGGCCGGTGAAGCGGGTCCCGATGAAGGACTCGTTGACGAAGTCGCGGCCGAGCGGCAGCTCACCCCGGCTGTGCAACTGGGCCATTCGCGCGGAGGTGCCGGTGCCGCACGGCGAGCGGTCGAACCAGCCCGGGTGGATGGCCATCGCGTGCCGGGAGTGGCGGGCGTCGGAACCGGGGGCCGCGAGGTAGACGTGCTTGACTCCGGCGATCTCCGGCAGCTCGGGGTGGACGGGCCGGTCCGGCGACGCGTTGACCGCCTCCATGAGGGCGAGTCCCGCCGCGAGCAGGTCGTCCTTGCGGGCTCGGTCGAACGGCAGCCCGAGCTCCTCGAGCGGGACGAACGCGTAGAAGTTGCCGCCGAAGGCGAGGTCGTAGGTGACCGTCCCGAATCCGGGAACGTCCACCTTGCGGTCGAGGCCCACGCAGAAAGCGGGCACGTTGGTGAGCGTGACCGAGGTCGCCGCGCCGCCCTTCACCTGGACGTCGACGGTGACCAGACCGGCCGGGGTGTCGAGCCGCACGGTGGTGACGGGCTCGCTCACCGGCACCATGCCCGTCTCGACGAGGACGGTGGCGACACCGATGGTGCCGTGGCCGCACATGGGGAGCAGCCCGGACACCTCGATGTAGAGCACGCCGTAGTCCGCGTCGGGCCGGGTGGGCGGCTGGAGGATGGCGCCGCTCATCGCGGCGTGCCCCCGCGGCTCGTACATCAGGAGCGTCCGGAGGTGGTCCAGGTGCTCGATGAAGTGGAGCCTGCGCTCGGCCATGGTGGCGCCGGGAATCACCCCGACGCCACCGGTGATCACGCGCGTCGGCATGCCCTCGGTGTGTGAGTCGACGGCGTGGAAGACGTGACGCGTCCGCACGGGGCCTCCTGTGTGGTGGACGGATTGTCGGTCGTGAAGGGGCTGGTGGCCGCCGGTGGCCGGCGGTGACGGCGCCTGGTGGCCGGCGGTGGCCGTCGGGGACGGGTTGGTGTCAGCGGTGGCCGTCGGCGACGGCCTTCTCCGTGGCGGTCCGCACTCCGGCCTCGATCGCGCCGGTCAGCGGGTGGCGCGGGGGCCGGGTGGGGCCGCCGCGGCGGCCGACCAGGTCCATGGAGAGCTTGATCGCCTGGACGAACTCGGTCCTGGAGTCCCAGCGCAGCAGCGGGTGGAGGGACCTGTAGAGCGGCAGTGCGGTGGCGAGGTCGCCCGCGACGGCGGCGCGGTAGAGCTCGGCGCAGCTGGCGGGGAAGGCGTTGGGGTATCCGGCGATCCAGCCGACGGCGCCCGCCACGGCCAGTTCGAGCAGCACGTCGTCCGCGCCGATCAGGAGGTCGAGGCCCGGGGCGAGTTCGGCGATCTCGTACGCCCTGCGGACATCGCCGGTGAACTCCTTCACGGCGACGATGTGGCCGTCCCGGTGCAGTCGGGCCAGCAGGCCAGGGGTGAGATCGACCTTGGTGTCGATGGGGTTGTTGTAGGCGACGACCGGCAGGCCGGCCCCGGCCACCTCGGCGTAGTGGGCGCGCACGGCCCGCTCGTCGGCGCGGTAGGCGTTCGGCGGCAGGAGCAGCACCGATCCGCAGCCCGCCTCGGCCGCCTGCTCCGCCCAGCGGCGGGCCTCGGCACTGCCGTAGGCGGAGACGCCCGGCATCACGCGCGCGCCGTCGCCCGCCGCCTCGATGGCGGTACGGACGACCTGGGACCGCTCCTGGTCGGTGAGGGTCTGGTACTCGCCGAGCGATCCGTTGGGTACGACGCCGTCGCAGCCGCTGTCGATCAGCCGGCGGACGTGTTCGGCGTACGCGTCGTGGTCGACGGACAGGTCGTCGCGCAGGGGCAGGGTGGTGGCGACCATGATGCCGCGCCAGGGGCGGGCGGTGTTCCAGGTGGTGGAGGACATGTCGGCGTGCCTTTCCTTCGTCGGTGACAGTGCGTGGGGCGGTCCTGCGATGCCCGTCGTGGTGGGCGGATCGCACCACCGCGGTGGCGGAGGCCCTTCAGTGCTCGTTCTCGGCCGGTTCGTCGAGGGCGGCGAGCGCCGACAGCGGCACCGGCGCCGCGAAGGGGCGCCGCTCGCCGGGGAGTCGGGCCGCACCGTCGCGGGCGGCGAGGCAGGCCACGGCCGTCCCGCACATCCGCCCCTGGCACCAGCCCATGCCGGCCCGGGTGAGCAGCTTGACGGTGCGTGCGTCGCGGGCCCCGAGGTCGGTGACCGCCTCGCGGACGCTTCCGGCGGTGACCTCTTCGCAGCGGCACACGTCCGTGTCGTCGGTCAGCCAACGCGGCCATCCCGGGCCGGGGGCGTGGGCGGCGGCCATCACGTCGGCGAAGGCGCGCATGCGGTCCCGGCGGCGCTGGAGCGCACGGACCCGGATGCCGCGGGCGCCTCGGCCCAGCAGCCGCGCGGCGACCGCGATCGCGGCCAACTCGCCCTCCGTACGGGCGAGCTCGGCTCCGCCCACTCCCCCGGTCTCGCCTGCCGCCCACAGGCCGGGCACCGAGGTCTCCTGGAGGTCGTCCAGGGCGAGGGCCGTCGTGCCGTCGGCCCGGGGGCGGGTGGCGCAGCCGAGCGCCGTGGCCAGTTCGATCTGGGGAACCAGTCCGTGCCCGACGGCCAGCGCGTCGCAGGTGATCAGCCGGCCGGTGCCCGGTACGGGCCGCCAGTCGCGGTCGAGCCGGGTGACGGTGACGGCCTCCACCCGGTCGGTGCCGTGCGCCTCGGTCACCGCGCTGCGCGGCCGGAGCCGGACCCGGTGCCGCAGCAGTGCGGCGCCGTGCGTCAGGGCCTCGGCCGCCTTGCCCGGGTTGGCCAGGAGGGCCTTGGGGTCGCGGGCGTAGCGCAGGTAGCCGGAGGCCTCCACCACGGCCGGTACGCGTGCGCCGGCCGCGGCCAGGGTCCCGGCGACCGCGAGCAGCAGCGGTCCGCTGCCCGCCACGACGATCCGCCTGCCGGGGAGGACCAGGCCGGACTTGAGCATGGCCTGCGCTCCCCCGGCGCCCACGACACCGGGCAGGGTCCAGCCGGGGAAGGGGAGTTGGCGCTCGTAGGCGCCGGTCGCGAGCAGCACCGCGCGGGCACGTACCCGGACTGGGCGCTCGTCGGTGCCGTCGGCCCCGGTGACGGCGTGCACCGCCCAGGCGCCGTCGGCCTCCTTCATCACGCTCCACACGTGGTGCCCGGCCAGGTGGTCGGCCCGGCTCGCCGCCAGGCGCCGGCGCAGGTCGGTGTAGGTGGACCAGTCGTGGTGCAGGGCCTCGGGCCGTACCGCCCCCAGAGCGGGGGCGGGATGCCGGTGGAACTGCCCGCCGGTCCCCGGAGAGGCGTCCAGCAGCGCGACGGACAGACCGAGTCCGGACGCGGCGACGGCACCGGCCATTCCGGCGGAGCCGGCGCCGATGACCGCGAGGTCGTACGGTTCAGACGGTCCCGGCACCGCGGCGGTCATGGCCGTGTCCTTCCTGGGTCGTGATCGTGTCGCCCGGGCGGGCGGGAACCAGGCAGGCCCGGCGGTTGGGCCGGTCGTTGATGGTGGCGAGGCAGTCGTAGCACTGTCCGATGCCGCAGAACGCGCCGCGCGGCCGGCCGCCGGAGCGGGTGGTGCGCCAGGCGAGGATCCCCGCCGCCCACAGGGCGGCGGCGACGGTCTGCCCGGGCAGGGCGGTGAGACGGCGGCCGTCGAAGGTGATCTCGAACGGCGGGTCGGGTCGGGCCCCGACGAGCTCGGCGGGGGTGCGGGCCACAGGGCTTCCTCTCGTGACGGCGCGGACAGGATGTGCCGGTCGGGTTCGGAGCAGGAGCACTCGGGCTCGGCGCGCGGCCTCTCCGGGGGCCCTGCCGACGGATTCAGAAGGGGGCGGACGCGAACCGTTCGGGCCTGAAGGGGCCGATGTCCAGGGGGGGTTCGGCACCGGTCAGGCAGCCCGCGACGATCAGCCCCGTCGCCGGCGCCAGCCCGATGCCCGCCCCCTCGTGACCGCAGGCGTGCAGCAGTCCGGGAACCCGCGGGTCGGGGCCGATCGCGGGCAGGTGGTCCGGCAGATACGGGCGGAAGCCCGCGTACGTCCGTATCGCCCGTACGGCGGCGAGGACCGGGAAGAGCGCGGTGGCCCCGGCCGCCAGGCGGCGCAGCACCTCCGCCGACATCGTCCGGTCGAAGCCGACCCGCTCCCGGCTGGCCCCGATCAGGACCGGGCCCGACGGGGTGCCCTCGACCACCGCCGAGGTCTGCAGCGCCGCCGACCCACTGGCCACGTCCGCCACATAGTCGGCCGCGTACACCTTGTGGCGCACCAGGCGCGGCAGCGGTTCGGTGACGAGGACGAAGCCCCGGCGGGGCAGTACGGGAAGCTCCACTCCGGCGAGCCGCGCGAGTTCACCACCCCACGTGCCGGCGGCGTTCACCACGTACGGGGCGTGGAGCTCACCGTCCGTCGTGCGCACCCCGCGCACTTCCCCGGAGGCTCCGGTGAGCAGACCGGTGACCTCCTCCCCGAGTCTCCGGCGCACCCGGTCGCCGCCGGCACGCAGCAGATGCGCGGCGGCGAGGGCGGGCATGACCTGGGCGTCCTGCGGATAGTGGAAGCCGCCGGCGAGGCCGGGCGCGAGGTGGGGCTCCAGGTCGCGCAGCAGCTCGGGCGGGACCTCCCGGGCGCTGACTCCGGCCTTCTCCTGTCCGGCCGCGAAGTCGCGCAGCGCGCGCATGCCGGTCTCGTCGGAGGCGACGACGAGGCCGCCCTTGGGCTCGTACTCGATCCGCGGCGGCAGCCGGTCGGCCAGCTGCCGCCACAACCGGGTGGAGAGGAGGGCGAGTTCGAGTTCGGGGCCCTCCTTGTCGGAGACGAGGAGATTCCCTTCTCCCGAGCCGGTGGTGCCGCCCGCGACGGGGCCGCGGTCGATGACGGTGACGGTGAGGCCGGCTCGAGAGGCGTAGTAGGCACAGGCCGCGCCGACCACGCCGGCGCCGACGATGATGACGTCCGAGAGGTTTCCCGTGGGCACGTCAGTAATATTTCACATTGCATTACGAGGGAACAAGAGTCTCGGCGGAACCGGTGAAGCCGCTCGGAGACGTGGTCCCCGGCGGACCGCGCGGTTCCGCGCCGGGGCCGTCGCCCCGCGCAGAGCGGCCGGGGGGCGATTGTCAGTGCCTGCTGTCACGCTGGGTTCACATCGGATCGACGGAAGGGAATCATTCGGCATGATCACCACGGACCTGACCCCCGGTGCCCCCTGCTGGCTCGACCTCGGCGCTCCCGATGTCGGCGCCGCCGCGGCCTTCTACACCGCCGTGCTCGGCTGGGAGTACGAATCCATGGGCGACGGGGAGGACATGGAAGGCGGCATGTTCCGCAAGGACGGCAAGACCGTCGCCGGGCTCGGCAAGCTCACCGAGCCGGGCGCGCGCTCGGCCTGGATGATCTACCACACCGTCACCGACGCGGACGCCACGACCCGGGCCGTCAAGAACGCGAACGGCACGGTACGGTTGGCGCCCAGGGACCTCGACGACTGGGGCCGGATGGCACAGTACAGCGACCCGCTGGGGGGCCAGTTCGCCGTCTGGCAGCCCGGGAAGAACACCGGCTTCGAGATCGCGGACCAGCCGGGCTCGCTGTCCTGGACCGAGCTGTACACGAGCGACGCCGCGGCGGCGAAGGAGTTCTACGGCACCGTCTTCGGCTGGCGGTTCAGTGACATGGAGCTGCCCGGCGGCGGGGGCACGTACTCCCTCGTCACCCCCGCCGGACTGCCCGAGGAGCGCATGCACGGCGGCATCATGGAACTCCCCAAGGACGCCCTCACGCTGACCGGCGGAAGGCCGTACTGGCACCCCGTCTTCGCCGTCACGGACTGCGACGACGCGGTCGCCAAGGTCACCGAGAACGGCGGCAGCGTGCAGATGGGGCCGGAGGACGCCGAAGGCGTCGGCCGCCTGGCCGTCTGCCTCGACCCGTCGAACGCGGACTTCGTGGTGCTCACCCCGACCGAAAGCTGAGCCCGCCGCTCGGTCAGGAGGTCGAGGGCAGGGCCGGACAGCGGGTCGCGGTCACGGGGTCGCGGCGGAGACCACGTAGACGGTCGGGGCCGCCGGGTCGGTGAGGTCGACGGTGATGTCCTGGGCGGGCCGCGGCTTCTCCCGGGTGATGGTGGTACCCGACCAGTCCCGGTCCGGGGCGAAGTCCCAGCCGACGATGGAGGCGTCGCGTTCGGTGACCGTGACCTGGGCGGGCGTCAGCTGGGAGCGGCTGGAGCCGACCTTGTCGAGGAAGGAGTCGAGCTTGCCGGCGCTGGTCGTGAACTGCACGTACAGCCGGCTGGTGCGCCAGTTGCTGGTCTCGTAGTAGGCGACGCCGGTGCTGCCGGAGGGGATGGGGACCTCGAAGACCCGACGCTTCATCTGGGAGGGCCAGTTGTCCTGCAGTCCGACCACCGAGGACTCGCGCTCCTTGTCGCGGCCGCTGTCGCGGCTCTGACCGGCGGAGATCGCCAGATATCCGGCCGGGACACCGACGAGGAGGACGATGATGACCGCCGTCAGCCAGCGGCGGCGGATCATGTGGCGCCGGTCCTCCGGCGGCTTGACGTCCTGCTCGGGGGAGAGGGACGGGGACGGGACGGTCATGAGTGCGGATCCTGGGTGGTGCGGGAGGTGCGCCCGGCGGTGCCGTTGAGCAGGGCCTGGGCGTAGCGCTCGTAGCGTTCGTGCCGCTCGACACGGCGGCGGTTGGCGCGGCGGAAGCGGCGGGCGACGAGCCGGGCGAGGTCGGCGGCGCCGACCATGCCGGCCTCGGGGCCCAGCTGGGCCTTGGTGATGCGGGCCTCGGGGCGGTAGCCGCGGCCGGTGAGCTGGCGGCGGAAGGCGTCCCTGGCGGGTCCGATGAGGAGATCGTCGGCGGCGCTGACCCCACCGCCGATGACGAAGCAGGACGGGTCGAGGGCCGCGGCCAGGTTGGCGATGCCGACGCCGAGCCACTGCCCGATGTCCTGGAAGAGCTCCACGCACATCGGGTCGCCCTCGCGGGCCAGCTCGGTGATGAGCGGCCCGGTGATCTCGGGGACGTTGCCCTTGACGCGGTCGATGATGTTGTACGCGACCGGTGAGTCGGCGGCGGCCAGTTCCCGGGCCTCGCGGACCAGGGCGTTGCCGGAGCTGTACTGCTCCCAGCAGCCGCGGTTGCCGCAGGGGCAGCGGTGGCCGCCGGGGACGACCTGCATATGGCCGAACTCGCCGGCGACGCCGTACTTGCCGCGCTTGACCTGGCCGTCCTCCAGGATCGCGCCGCCGATGCCGGTGCCGAGCGTGATCATGACGAGGTGGTCCTCACCGCGGCCGGCGCCGAAGCGCCACTCGGCCCAGGCGGCGGTGTTGGCGTCGTTGTCGACCATGACGGGGACGGCGAGCCGGGACTGGAGGGCGTCGCGCAGGGGCTCGTTGCGCCACGCGAGGTGGGGGGCGAAGAGCACCGTGGCCCGCTCCGCGTCGACCCAGCCCGCCGCGCCGATGCCGACGGCGTGGACATCGTGCCGGTCGGAGAGGTCCAGGACCAGCTCGACGATGGTGTCCTCGACGACCTTGGGGCTCTTGGACTTGTCGGGGGTCTCGGTACGGAGCTTCTCCAGGATGACGCCGTCCGCGTCGACGACCCCGGCCATGACCTTCGTACCGCCGATGTCGATGCCCACGGTGGGCACCCTGGGCGCGGTGAGCAGGGAGCGCCGCTCGCGGGTGCCGACGGTCCGCAGCACGGTGCCCCGGGCGGCGCCGCGCTGGGTGAGGTCGCGGTAGGTACTCATCGGCTCGATTCTGCCAGGTGGGGGTGGAGGGAGCGGTCAGGGCGCGGAGGGGCGCTCCAGCTCGTGGCGGAGATCCTCCAGCTCGCTGCCGCCCGCCATCTGCCGGGTCAACTCGTCCAGGGTGACCGACGCCTTGGTGTGGCTGCCCGACATGACACCGCGCTTGAGCAGGACGAAACGGTCGCCGACGAGGTAGGCGTGGTGGGGGTTGTGGGTGATGAGGACCACGCCGAGGCCCTGGTCACGGGCGGCGGCCACATACTTCAGGACCACGCCGGACTGCTTCACGCCGAGCGCGGCGGTCGGCTCGTCGAGGACCAGGACCTTGGCGCCGAAGTACACGGCGCGGGCGATGGCCACGCACTGGCGCTCGCCGCCGGAGAGAGTGCCGATGGGCTGGTCGACGTCGCGCAGGTCGATGCCCATGCGGAGCAGCTCGGTGCGGGTGGTCTCGCGCATCCGCTCGACGTCGAGGCGCTTGAAGGGCCCGGCGCCCCTGGTGGGCTCGGAGCCGAGGAAGAAGTTGCGCCAGACCGGCATCAGGGGGACGACGGCGAGGTCCTGGTAGACGGTGGCGATCCCGAGGTCGAGGGCCTCGCGCGGGTTGGCGAGCGAGACGTCCTCGCCCTCGATGCGGAAGGTCCCGGCGTCGTGCCGGTGAAGACCCGCGATGATCTTGATGAGGGTGGACTTGCCGGCGCCGTTGTCACCGAGCACACAGGTGATCTCGCCCGGGTGGACCTCCAGGGAGACCCCTTCGAGGGCGCGGATGTTGCCGTAGTACTTGCTGACGTCGTCCAGCTCGACCAGCGGAGCAGTCACTTGGTGGCCTCCACACGCTTGCGGATCCAGGCGTTCAGCAGGGTCGCCAGGAGGAGCATCGCTCCCAGGAAGAACTTGAACCAGTCGGGATTCCACTCCGCGTACACGATGCCCTTGCTGGTCATGCCGAAGATGAACGCGCCGACCGCGGAGCCGATGGCGGAGCCGTACCCGCCGGTGATCAGACAGCCGCCGATCACCGCGGCGATGATGTAGATGAGCTCGTTGCCGACGCCCTCGCCCGACTGGACGACGTCGAAGGAGAACAGCAGGTGCTGGCCGGAGACCCAGGCGCAGAAGGCCACGCCCGTATAGAGGCCGATCTTGGTCTTGAAGACCGGGACGCCGACCGCGCGGGCCGCGTCCGCGCCGCCGCCGACCGCGAAGATCCAGTTGCCGAAGCGGGTGCGCAGCAGGATCCAGGTGGCCAGGGCGACCAGGACGAGCCACCAGAGGATGGTGACCTTCAGTTCGACGCCGCCGACGGTGAGCTGGGAGGCGAAGAGCGCCCGGGCGGAGGGGAAGCCCTCCATGTCGGCGATCGACTTGGTGGAGACCGTGCCGCTGATCAGCTTGGTGAGGCCGAGGTTCAGACCGGTCAGCATGAGGAAGGTGCCGAGCGTGATGATGAAGCTGGGCAGTCTGGTGCGGGTCAGCATGAAGCCGTTGAAGCAGCCGACGGCGAGGGTGACGAGCAGCGAGACTCCGACGCCGACCCAGACGTTGGCGGTCATCTGGTAGCTGAACATCGACGAGATCAGCGCCGCGCTGGTGACCATCACACCGGCCGACAGGTCGAACTCCCCGCCGATCATCAGCAGGGCGACGGGCACGGCCATGATGCCGATCGTGGAGGCCGCGTAGAGGACCGTGCCGAGGCTGGAGGCGCGCAGGAAGCTGTCGGCGACGATCGCGAAGAAGAGGAAGACGGCGGCCGCGCCGACGATCGAGCCGAGCTCGGGGCGGGCCAGCACCTTCTTCAGCGGCGAGGTGCGCAGCAGCCGTTCGTCGACGTGGTCGACGTCGGACGGGACGGTGGTGCTCATCGGGTGCCCCGCTCGGTGTAAGCCTTCAGCGCGGCGGCGTCGTCCTTGGTGATGATCTGCGGACCGGTGAGGACCGGCTTGCCGCCGCCGAGGACGTCGGCGTTGTACTTGTACAGCCAGAGCAGGTCGACGGCCTCGTAGCCCTGGAGGTAGGGCTGCTGGTCGACGGCGAAGCCGAGCGTGCCGGCACCGAGGGCGGTGGCGACCTTGGCGTTGAGGTCGAAGGTGCCGATCTCGGCCTCGCTCCCGGCGGTCTTCTTCGCCTGGACGGCGGCGTCGGCGAAGGGCGCGCCGAGCGTGACGACCGCGTCGATGGAGGGGTCGGCCTGGAGCTTGGCCTCGATGGACGCCTGGACGTCGGGCATGTTGGTGCCGTCGACGTACAGGTTCTGCATGTCGCCGCCGAAGGTCTTCTTCGCGCCGCCGCAGCGCTGCTCGTGGCCGACGTTGCCCTGCTCGTGCAGGACGCACAGGGCCTTCTTCTTGCCGCGCTTGTCGAGCTCGTCGCCGACGGCCTCGCCGGCGACGGCCTCGTCCTGGCCGATGTGGGTGAGCGCGCCGAAGGCCTTGGACTGCTCGGAGCCGGAGTTGACGGTGATGACCGGGATCCCGGCCTTGACCGCCTTCTCCACGGCCGTCTTCATCGCGTCGGGCTTGGCGAGGGTGACGATCAGCCCGTCGACGTCCTTGGCGATGTACGAGTCGATGAGCTGGGCCTGCTGCTGCGCCTCGTCGCTGTGGGCGTACAGGAAGTTGATGTTGTCCTTGACAGCGGCCTGCTGGGCGCCGTTCTGGACGATGTCCCAGAAGGTGTCGCCGTCGCCGGAGTGGGTCACCATGGCGAAGGTCCACTTCGGGGTGTTCACGGCCGCCCGGCCCTGCGCCGCGGCGGCCTTGCGGGCGTCCTCGGCCCGCTTGCCGCCGGTGCTGCTGCATCCGGCGAGCGCGGAGGCGGCCAGCACCGCCGCGAGGAGGGCGCCGGTGGCGCGTACCCCTGGCCGCGATCTCGGTACGGTCCTTGTCCGATTCCGAACCTTGGTCACGAGGCCGTGCCCTCCTTTATGTCCATCTGCGTGCATTGCAGTATCGGTCATGGGGGTCCACCGGCCGGTCACCGGGTCGCGGCTCAGGGGCGGACCAGCAGCTGGAACTCGAACGAGTACCGCGAGGCCCGGTAGACGTGGGAGCCGAACTCCACGGCGCGGCCGGTGTCGTCGAAGGTGGTGCGCTCCATCGTCAGGAGCGGGGCTCCCTCCTCCTCGGTGAGCAGTTCCGCCTCGGCGGGGGTGGCCGCGCGGGCGCCCACGGTCTGGCGGGCGCTGTGCAGAGTGATACCGGCGCCGCGCATCATCCGGTAGAGGCCGGTCGCCTCCAGGCGCTCGGTGTCCAGGTCGAGCAGTCCGGCCGGCAGGTGGTTGCGCAGCCGGGCCATCGGCTCGCCGTGCGCGGCACGCAGCCGCTCCAGGTAGCGGACGTCGCTGCCCTCCGGTACGCCGAGGGCGGCGGCGACCGGGGCGGTGGCGGGCTCGACGCGGTTGACCAGGACCAGGGTGGCGGGGCGCTGGCCGGCCGCCTCCAGGTCGTCGTACAGGCTGCTCAGCTCCAGCGGGCGTCTGACCTGGCTGTGCACGACCTGGGTGCCGACGCCCCGGCGGCGGACCAGGAGCCCCTTGTCGACGAGGGTCTGGATGGCCTGGCGGACGGTGGGCCGGGACAGGCCCAGGCGGGTGGCGAGGTCGATCTCGTTGCCGAGCAGGGTGCCGGGGGTCAGGGCTCCGGTCTCGACGGCCGCCTCCAGCTGCCGGGCGAGCTGGAAGTAGAGCGGGACCGGGCTGGTGCGGTCCACGGACAGGAGAGGGAGGGAGGCGACGGACCTCGGCGGGGGTGGGGACTGCTTGGCCACGGACGGGAGCGTAGTCGCAGGACAAGATGACAGGAAGTGGTGACGTCCGATTGTCCTGACAAATCCTTGACAGGAGGTTCCCGCGGCACCACCTTGGGGCCATGCGCATCGGACTGATCGGGACGGGCCGGATCGGGGCCTTCCACGCGGGCGTCCTCGCCCGTCACCAGGAGATCGACTCACTGATCGTGGCGGACGCCGACGCCGGCCGGGCGGCGGCGGTCGCCGGGGCGCTCGGCGCCACCGCGGCCCCGACGGTCGACGCCCTCCTCGGCCACCCGCTCGACGCCGTCGTCATCGCCTCCGCGACCGCCGCCCACGCCGAGCTGATCGCCCGCGCCGCCGACGCCGGACTCCCCGCCTTCTGCGAGAAGCCGATCGCCCTCGACGTGTCCGGCACGCTCGGCGCGCTGCGGGCCGCGGAGAGCGCCGGTACGGAGCTGCAACTGGGCTTCATGCGCCGCTTCGACGCCGGGTACCGGGCGGCCCGGGAGGCCGTGCGCTCAGGCCGGCTCGGCCGGCTGCACACCGTACGGACGGCCACCTCCGATCCGGCGCCGCCACCGGCCGCGTATCTGCCGCTCTCCGGCGGGCTGTTCCGCGACTGCCTGGTGCACGACTTCGACATCCTGCGCTGGGTGACCGGCCGGGAGGTCGTCGAGGCGTACGCGACCGGCTCGGACACCGGTCCCGCGATGTTCCACGAGGCGGGCGACGTCGACACGGCGGCCGCGGTACTGACCTTGGACGACGGCACGCTGGTGACGGCCACGGCGACCCGCCGCAACGGCGCCGGGTACGACGTACGGATGGAGCTGGCCGGGGAGCGGGACCAGATCGCCGTCGGCCTGGACGACCGCACCCCGCTCACCTCCGTCGAGCCGCTGGGCCCGCCGGTTCCGGACAAGCCCTGGCCCGGGTTCCTGGAGCGGTTCGCGCCCGCGTACGAGGCCGAGCTGGACGCGTTCGTACGGCTGGTCAGGGGCGAGGCGCCCAACCCCTGCGACGGCCGTGAGGCCCTCCAGGCCCTGCGGATCGCCGAGGCGTGCGAACTCTCCCGCCGCGAACGCCGGCCGGTCGCCCTGGCCGAGATCGCCTCGGACCGCGGCTGACGACGCCGACCGGACGGCGGGCCGTCAGCCGTCCGTCGTCAGCCGTTCGCGGCGAGCACCGTGCCCTGCGCGACCGCGCACAGCGTCTCGGCGCCTTCGGTGTCCAGGGTCAGGAGATCGCAGCGCGTCACCGCCTGGCGCCGCCCCGCGTGCACCACCTCCGCGCGGGCGATCAGCGTCACGCCGACGGCCGGGCGGACGTACTGGATGGAGAAGCCGGCGGTCAGGACGGCCCCGCCGAGGGCCGTGCCGGCGGCGAAGGTGAGCGCGTTGTCGGCGGCGTACGAGAGCACACCGCCGTGGACGAAGCCGTTCTGCTGCCGCAGTTCCTCGCGGACGTCCAGCTCCAGGGTCGCGCCACCCTCGCCGAAGGCGGTGATCCGTGCGCCGAGGAGCCGGCTGAACGGCTGGGCGTCGAGCACCTGCCGCGCGAGGGCGAGGTTGAGGTCGTGCGACGGGGCGGCGGTCATCGGATCACCATCTGACGGGAAGGCGGCGGACGCCGCGCATGAGCATGCCCGGCAGCCAGTCCAACGCCCCGCCCCCGGGATCGAGTTCCAGTCCGGGGAAGCGTTCCAGAAGAGTCCGGATCGCGATGCGTGCCTCCAGACGGGCCAGCGGTGCGCCCAGGCAGTAGTGGATGCCGTGCCCGAAGGCGAGGTGGCCGCGCGGGTCCCTGCGGATGTCGAAGCGGTCCGGGTCGGGGAAGCGCTCGGGGTCGCGGCCGCCCGCGGCGAGCGAGACGAGGACCGGCTCGTACGCGGGGATGACCGTCTCCCCGAACCGCACCGGCTCCCGGGTGAACCGGAACGTCGCGTTCTCCACCGGCCCCTCCCAGCGCAGCGTCTCCTCCACCACGGCGTCGAGCAGGCCGGAGTCGGCGCGGACCGCGGCGAGTTGGTCGGGTCGGGTGAGCAGGGCCCGTACGGCGTTGGAGATGAGGTTGACGGTGGTCTCGTGGCCGGCGATGAGCAGGAGGTAGGCGAGGGCGCGCAGTTCGGCCAGGGAGAGCCGGTCGCCGTCCTCGGCGCGGGCGGTGATCAGGTCGGAGAGCAGGTCGTCGGTGGGGCCGGCGGCGCGCTTGTCCTCGATGAGCGTGTCGAGATAGGCGGCGAAGCCCTCGATCGCCTCGGCCTCGGGACCGGCGCCGGTCGGGGCGACGATCTCGTTGGACCAGGCCCGGAAGGTGTCGCGGTCGGCGGCCGGGATGCCGAGGAGTTCGCAGATGACGGTGATGGGCAGCGGGAAGGCGAAGGAGTCGACCAGATCGGCGTGGCCGGTCGGCGCCATCGTGTCGGCGAGTTCGCCGGTGAGCCGCTCGATTCGCGGCCGCAGGCTCTCCACCCGGCGGCCGGTGAACTGCCCCGCGACCAGCTTGCGCAGCCGGGTGTGGTCGGGCGGGTCGAGGACCAGCAGATTGGGGCCGATGACCCGCTCGTCGAGCATGGTGAGGCCGACGACGGACGGGGATTTGCAGAGTCTCGGGTCGGCCAGGGCGGCGCGTGCCTCCTCATAGCCGACGACCAGCCACAGCTGCTCGCCGTCGGCGGTGCGGACCCGGTGGACGGGCCCGGTCTCGCGCATCTTCGCGTAGTACGGATAAGGGTTCGCGGTGAAGTCCGCGCCGTACTCCCCCAGTTCGATGACGGACATCGGTCCAGACTATGCCCCGCCCTCGTCGTCCAGCAGCCCGGCGTCGTGGACGAGGAGAGCGATCTGGACACGGTTGTTCAGTCCGAGTTTGGCCAGGATGCGCGAGACATGGGTCTTGACGGTCGGCACGCTCATGTAGAGGGTCGCGGCGATCTCGGCGTTGGACCGGCCGTGGCCGACGGCGACGGCCACCTCCCGTTCCCGCTGGGCGAGTTCGGCGAGGCGGTCGGCGGCGCTCGCGCGCCGGGGCTGCCCCTGCTGCCCGGCGACATGGGTCATCAGCTGGCGGGTGACGGCCGGGGAGAGCACGGGGTCGCCGGAGGCGACCCGGCGCACGGAGGCGACGATCTCCGCGGGCGCGGTGTCCTTGAGGACGAAGCCCGCCGCGCCTGCCCGCAGGGCGCGCAGCACCTGTTCGTCGGCGTGGAAGGTGGTGAGGACGACGACCTCGGGGGCGCCGGGACGGGCGCGGAGCCGTTCGGTGGCGGTGAGGCCGTCGACGTGGGGCATCCGGATGTCCATGAGGACGACGTCGGGGGCGAGCCGGTCGACGAGGTCGGGGACCTCCCGGCCGTCGGCGCCCTCGCCGACGATCTCGATGTCCTCGGCGCCGCCGAGCATGAAGGTGAGGCCCGCGCGGACCAGGGGGTCGTCGTCGACGATCAGCAGCCGGATGGTCATGAGGGCCACGGTAGCCAGGCGCGGAGGGCGAATCCGCCGTCGGGGGCCGGGCCGTGGTCCAGCCGTCCGCCGGTGAGGGTGGCGCGTTCGGTGAGCCCGATGAGGCCCTGCCCCGACCCGGGGACGTGCGGGACGGGGCCTGCGGGCGCCGGGTTGTGGACCTGGACGGTGAGTCCGTCGCCGGGGCGGCCGCGGACGGTGACGGTGACCTCGGTGCCGGGGGCGTGTTTGCGGGCGTTGGTGAGGCCCTCCTGCACGATGCGGTAGACGGTGCGGCCGGTGGCGGCGGGTACGGCGGAGGAGCCCCCGAGGGTGTCGAGGCCGATGTCGAGGGCGACCTTCATCCCGGCCTCGCGACACTCGCCGACCAGGGCGTCCAGGGTGTCGAGGGTGGGCTGGGGCCGGTCGCCGCCGCCCTCTTCGCCGGGGGTGCGCAGCACGCCGATGATCTCGCGCAGGTCCTGGAGCGCCTCGTGGGCGCTGTCCCGGATGACGCCGGCGGCGCGGGCGATCTGCGCGGGCGGTGCGTCGGGCCGGAACTCCAGGGCTCCCGCGTGCACGCTGAGCAGGGTGAGCCGGTGGGCGAGCACGTCGTGCATCTCGCGGGCGATGGCCTCGCGGGCGAGCCGCTGGGCCTGTTCGGCGCGCAGCTCCGCCTCTGCCTCGGCGCGCCGGGCGCGCTCGCGCAGCGCTTCGACGAGCTGGCGCCGGGAGCGTACGAGCATGCCCCACGCGGTCACCAGCAGGGTCAGGACGATGCCGATCACGACCGCCGCCGCCGGGTGGAGGGACGGGTCGGGGCGGAGGAAGACCTGGGCGGTGGAGGAGGCCACGGCGAGCCCGCCGAGGATCGCGGTCTCCCGGAAGGGGCGGCGGACGGCGACGCCGAAGAGCGCGGCGAGGGCCGCCCCGCCGGCGACGGGGGCGACGGTGCTGATCACGGTGAGGACGACGGCGAGGCCGACGGGCCGGCGGCGGCGGAGCCAGAGGGCGCAGCAGGCGGCGGCGCCGACGATCTGGTCGACGAAGGCGACGACGTCGCTGTTGAGCTGGTCGGTGGACTCGGCGGCGAGCAGGCCGACGAAGGCCGCGAGGAGGAAGAGGAGGGTGTCGACGACCCAGTCGCGTACGGTGCGCCGCGGCCGGCGGCCCGGTGGGCTGTCGGCCGTGGTGTCGGCCATGGCCGAGGGAAGCAGCCAGGCGTGGCGGTCCGTACGTGTCATCCCCCCAAATTACGCAGGCGAGGGGCGCGCGACGGGGCATGGACGGAGGAAGCGACCAAAGTCGCGCGAGAGGAGACTTCGGTAGCGCCGCCGTGGCCGGTGGGCCGACGCGAGCGGCGCGGGGGGCGGATCATGCTCTCTCCATGAAGAAGATTCTGGAGATCGCCGGCATGGTCGTGCTGGTCGCGGGTGTCTGCGGAGTGATCCGCGAACTGACGGACGGCTGGTTCAGGTTGATGGGCTTCACCCGGTTCCTGACGGAGCACGTGTGGTTCCTCCAGGGGCGCGAGCTGTTCGCGAACGTCGTGATCGCCGTGCTGGGTCTCGTGCTGCTGATCGTCGCGGACCGGGTGCGGAAGGCGTGACGACTCCTGGGCCTGGTCGGGAGGCGGTTGCGTCGGCGCGTGAAGCTACCGGGCGCCCTCGTCGGCGGCTCGGCGGCCCCAGGTCGTGCCCGCGAGGACCAGGACGGCGCCCGCCAGGCCGAGGGCGCCGGGGCGGTCGCCGGCGAGCGCGATGCCGGCGGCCGCGGCCCAGAGCGGTTCGGTGCCGAGGAGCAGGCTGACCCGGGAGGGGGAGGTGCGGCGGACGGCCCACATCTGCACGTAGAAGGCGAAGAGCGTGCAGAAGACGGAGAGGAAGAGCAGTCCGGCCCATTCGCGGGGGCCGAAGTCGAGGGCCACGGAGAGGGGCGAGGCGCCGGTGCCGGGGAGGGTGGCCAGGACGGCGAAGACAGCGACGGCGGTGCCGAGTTGGACCGTGGTCAGGGAGAGCGAGTCGGCGCTCCGTACGGCCTTGATCCGGGACATGGCCAGGACGTGGACGGTACGGGCGAGGGCGGCGAGCAGCATCAGCAGGTCGCCGAGGGACGGGGTGGTGAACCCTCCGCCCTGGGTCAGCAGCACCACTCCGGCGACGGAGAGCGCGGCGGCCGCGAGGAAGGCGCGCGGCGGCCGGGTGCGGGTGACGGCGGCCTCGGCGAGCGGGGTGAGGATCATGGTGAGGCTGATGATCAGGCCCGCGTTGGTGGCGGAGGTGTGGACGACGCCGTAGGTCTCCAAAAGGAAGATCCCGCTGAGGACCAGACCGAGGAGCCCGGCGCCGCGCCACTGGGCGGGGCCGAGCGCCCGCAGCCCTCGCCGTCCGGCGACGGCGAGGGCGGGCAGGACCACGGCGAAGCGGAGGACGAGGACCGCCACGACGGTGTGGGTGGTGGTGATGCCCTTGGCCGCGAGATAGCTGGCGCCCCAGACGGCGGCGACGAGGAGGACCGGAAGGTCGGTGAGCCAGGCGCGACGCGGGGCGCGCAGGGGTACGGAAGCGGTGATCGAGGACATGCGGGCTGCTCCGACTCGTCGCAAGGAGTGGAGACTTCGGCGGCTCGCACGCGGGACGATCACCGTACCCGCACGGGCGTGTGGTGGCTACACCTTTCCGTCAGGCGTACGAGCCGTACGTGGGGCGGCCCGCCCGTTCGTACGTGTGGATGGCGACGCCCGTGCTCGTGGTCCGGGCGTCGGTGGAGCGGAACGCGGTGGGCCGGGCCCCGTCGGTGAAGAGGCGGCGGCCGGTGCCGAGGACGACGGGGAAGACGAGCAGATGGAGTGTGTCGATGAGGTCGTGCGCCAGCAGGGTCTGGGCGAGGCCGCCGCTGCCGTGCATCTGCACCTCGCCGTCGGTGCGTTCCTTCAGTGCGGTGACCTCCTTGACCACGTCGTCGCCGAGGAGGGTGGTGCCGGCCCAGTCGGCGTGGGTGAGGGTCGTCGAAGCGACGTACTTGGGGAGGGCGTTGAGCTTGGAGGCGACGGGGTCGGCGGGGTCGGTCTGCTTCGGCCAGAAGCCCGCGAAGATCTCGTAGGTGCGGCGGCCGAGGAGGAAGGCGGCGGGCCGCTGGAAGACCTCGTCCACGAAGCGGCCGAAGTCCTCGTCCCCGTACGGCACGGACCAGCCGCCGTGTTCGAAGCCGCCGCTGCGGTCCTCGTCGGGGCCGCCGGGTGCTTGGTAGACGCCGTCGAGGGTCAGGAACTGGGTGAGGCTGAGCGTGCCCATGGCGGGTGCCTTTCGGTTCGGCTTTCGGTTCGGCGTTCCTTGGACCGGTGTCACCCGGTCCATCGTGTCTCACCAGGTTCGACTCGACCGACCGGCGGAACTCATCGGTGTCCGATTGCCGCCAGCGTCCGCCCGCCCGGCGAACTTTCATTGAACCCGCAACCACTCATGGCGTGTGTACGGAGGTTTCGGGATGTCCACGATGAACGGCAAGGCGGTCCTGGTGACGGGCGGGAGCCGCGGGATGGGTGCCGCCACGGCTCTGCGGCTGGCACGGGAGGGCGCGGACGTCGCCTTCACGTACGTACGGGGGGAGGAGCGGGCGCGCGAGGTCGCGGCGGGGATCGAGGCGGCCGGACGCAAGGCGCTGGCCCTGCGCGCCGACGCGGCGAACGCCGGGGATGCGGCGGGCGCGGTGGAGTGGGCGGCGGACGCGCTCGGCCGGCTCGACGTCCTCGTCAACAACGCGGGGGTGGGGGTGGTGGCTCCGCTGGAGAGCCTGAGCCTCGCGGATGTGGACCGGGTGCTCGCGGTGAACGTGCGCGCGGCCTTCCTCACCTCGCAGGCGGCGGCGGCGCGGATGGGCAGCGGCGGGCGGATCATCACGATCGGCAGCTGTATGACGGCGCGGGTGCCGGGACCCGGCGGCACGCTCTACGCGACCAGCAAGTCGGCGCTCATCGGGCTGACCAGGGCGCTGGCGCGGGAGCTGGGCGGGCGGGGCATCACGGCCAACATCGTCCACCCGGGCCCGATCGACACGGACATGAACCCGGCGGACGGACCGTACGCGCCGGGCCAGGTGGACATGACGGCGCTGGGCCGTTTCGGCGTTTCGGAGGAGGTGGCCTCGATGGTGGCGTTCCTCGCGGGTCCGGGCGCGGAGTACGTGACGGGCGCGGAGTTCTCGGTGGACGGCGGCCACGCCGCGTAATGACACCCCCGGCGGACAGCCCAAAGAGCCCCGAGGCCAACCAGGCCCGGAAACCCGGCGAGTGAGCCGAAGGGCGCGCCGGGGGAACAGCCCCGACCGCGCGCAGGCCCGCGAGGAACGAGCGGGG
>NZ_JBSFTU010000016.1:0-128122 GCF_053591435.1 Streptomyces sp. NPDC003027 | reverse complement strand
CTCTGCGTCGCGAAAGACGTCGAGCTTCTCTTTCTCTGATGTCCGCGAAGCCGGGGCAGGCCCTCATGCTCCCGCAGTTACGGGACAGCCCTTAGGCGGCACCCCGTGAAGGTCCAGGTCAGGCCGGCGATCTTCGAGGAGCTGGAGGAGGACTTGCCGCCCAGGTAGCTGATGGGCGACCAGATAATCCCGCGCGTACTTGTCCACGGTGGCGTGAGTGGCCAGCACGTCGTGCGGGAGGAGCGCCTCGACCGGCGCGGTACTGGAGCGTTGCCATGCACCAGCACTGGGGCGTAAACGTGCTGTGCATCGGCGAGGCTGCCTCACCACCGCCATCTCCACCCAGCACGGGTCCACGAGCCCTGCGACCAAGATTCTTCCGATCCAGGCGAGGCCACGGAGGGTTGCCGCGTCCGGCGGGACCCTGTTCAGGGTCTTTACGGGCCCGGCGAATATCACCCAGGGTCAGAAGGGCCCGCGGGCGGAGACACGAAGACCTCCGTGCGGTGTAGTCCTAGACACCTCCACCGCACCGGAGGTCTTCGCCGTGATCAACACCCGGCCCTGCCAACAACGCTCGTGATCAATGCACCTAGGGCCTTTCGCCCGCGAGCGGGAGGGGGTTCCTCCCGCTCGCCGGCCGCTCCAGGGCCCCTGTCGCAGGACCCTGAAGCGGCGCCGCCTCGCTAGCCCGTGGCGTCCTGGCGCCTGCGGCGCATCCACCACAGCAGGGCCGCGCCCGTGGCCAGGACCGCTGCGGCGATGCCCGAGATCAGGGCGATCGGGGTGGTGGAGCCGGTGTCGGCCAGGCCGCCGTCCGGGTCCGGCCTGTTCGCCGGCGGGGTCGGGTTTCCGTCGCCTGGGGTGGACGGGTCCGGGGCCGGGGTCGACGGCGGGTCGGTCGGCTTCGGGCCGTCCGTCGGGGTCGGGGTCGGAGTCGGGTTCGGGCCCGGGTCCTCGCCGCCGGCCTCGACGTTGCCGCTGCCGCCGAGGAAGAGGGTGTCGGTGTCCCGGTAGGACACGTCATCCGACTGGAGAGACGTCTTCGTCGTGCTGTCCAGAGTGCGGTGCTCGACGTTGAACCGGGTCTGGGGGATGTTGCGCTTCGGCTGCTTGGAGAAGTCCACACCGCCGACGCCCTGGTTGAAGACCTTGCCGCCGTACTCCAGCTCGAACCACTCGATGCCCTCGCGCAGCGACTTCATGTACTTCTGGTACACGTCCTCGCGAGTCCACTTGTCGTGCGGGGCGCGCAGCGGCCACGCGGTGACGTCGTTGGAGTTGATGATCTTACGGAAGTCGGTCGGCGCCTTGGCGTCCTGCTGGCGGATGTACTCGGCGGCGACACGTGCGGTGTAGACGGCGCGCAGGTCGGCGTAGCGCTTGTCGTTGTTGACCCGCTCCTCCATGAGGGGAACGATGTTGGCGCGGACGCTCGCCTCCATCGACTTCTTCTCCGCGTCGGTCAGGCCCTTGCACTCCGTGCTGCCCGGCGCCTCCCACTCGATGTCGAGCCACTCGGCCGACACCTTCAGGGGTGCGTCGAGAATGTAGATCCCGCCGTCCTGCTCGCGGACCTCGGCGGTCTTGGGCTCCGCCCAGAAGCGGACGCCGGGGAAGCACGGAAGGCCGTTCTGGCGGGGGGCGGTGTCCCAGTACCGCTTGCCGCCGGCGTGCTTCTTCGGGTTGAGGGCTTCGGCGAAGTCCTCCTTCATCAGGTAGTCGGCCTCGAGCAGGACCCGGCCGGCGTCGGTCCTGCCGAACTTGGCGTCCATGATCTTGTCCGGCTGGTCCGGGTTGAGGTTGACCCAGAACTTCTCCGGAGTGAGCGCGAGCCACGTGAACAGGGCGTCGGAGGAGAGCTGCATGCGCGCCTCACCACCGAAGCCCGGGTTCTCGTCCGGGTTGGGCATCTGGTCGGCACGCATGGAGTACTGCATGCCCTTGCCCTTGCCCAGGCCACCGACGTACCGCAGCTCCAGGGTGGTGAAGTCGACGCCGCCCGGGCCGCCGCGCGGGAGGGTGCCCCGGGTGTCGAGCCGGCGGGCGTCGGCCTGGATCCTCTTGGCCTCTTCCAGGGTCTTCCCGGAGCCGATGATGCGGTCGTTCAGCGAGCCGCGCGTGCCGCACGAGGCGGCGGCGAGCTGCGCCCTGCCCTGGCCGCCCTGGCAGCCCGGGGCGAACCACCGCTGGTAGTCCGAGTACCCCCGGATGGGCTTGGTCCGCGGAACGGGGTTGTAGAGCCGCTGGTTGCCGCGGACCTGGTTGGTCTTGCCGGGCCGCAGATCGTTGACGTACTTGTTCAGGCTGTCGATCTTCTTGCGCTGGCCGGCGCTGAACGGCTTCGCGCCGGTGAACCGGAACGTGTGGTCCGGCATGAACCGGGCGACCTTCCGGTCCTTCCCGAGCTGCTTGTTCGTGAGCTCGGAGTTCGACTTGAACTCGTTGAACTCCTTGGTCCGCTGGTTGTAGGCGTCGTACCGGCGGGAATCGACGACGTTGCCCTGCGCGTCGATGAGCTCGACGGTGACCTCGCACAGCCAGTCCGGGCCGACCAGGCGGAAGTCGCGGACGAGCTGACGCTCGAACGACGACCCCTTGTGGTTGTTGACCTGGTTGCGGATGAACCGGTGCTCGAACCAGTGGTCGAAGGTCAGCCCTTCCTTGTTGTGGAAGTACCGGGCGTAGATCTCGAACTTGCGGTCCTCCGGGTCACCGGACCTGTCCGCGACCTTCTGCCACTCCTTGTAGTTCTTCTCCGTGTCGTTCGGAGCCTTCGACAGGGCCTTGGTCCTGTCGGCGGCCGTCGGCGGCTTCACCCCGTCGTACGCCTTGCCGGGCAGGTCGTAGTTGTAGTTCTTCGGGTTGCCCGGCCAGGCGGAGAAGTTGGAGCCGGTGGGGTCGTTGGGGAACCCCGAGTTGGTCGGCGTGCTGGGGTACGCCTTGCCGAGGTTCTTCACGTCGCAGCGCTTCGCGCCGGGCTTGATCCTGGCCGCGACGGCGGGCCCGGCGGCGCTGGCGGTGTCGGTCTCGATGCCGGGCAGACCGGTCACGGTGACCGCCGAGGCGATCCCGAGCACGGCCAGCGCGCGGCCTGCCAGACTCCACCGCTTGGGTATGCGCAGTGCTCTGTTCAAGAGTGATCTTCCCTCATAGGTGGGGCCTGAGGGGATACGGGGCGACGCGTGAGGCCCCCGTGACGTGTACGCGTCGCCCGTTCACCCTAGACCCATTCACCGGCGCGCGAGACGGGGTTCGAGGCCGTGTCGGGGCGCCAACTGAATGATCACCACGGGGAGTTGACGAATCAGTCGTTGAAGTACAGGGCTTCCATGTGGCTGGTGGCGTGCTCGCTGTGCCGCACCCGCAGGGAGGAGGCGTCCAGATCGGCCCTCCCCCACGGGTCCGCGCCGGCGAGGCAGGCCGTGGCGAGGGCGCCCCAGTCGTTCTGGTTCGGTTCGTCGTCCAGGTCGAAGTAGACGTCGAGCTCTTCGAGGGCTTCGGTGGTGATCCCGAGGGCGTCCATCACCGCCCGCGGGTCACCGGTCACGACGAACGGTTCGTCACCGGGCCAGCCGCAGGCGTGGAACATGGTGCCGTCCGGCAGCCACACGAGGTCTTCGGTGTGCTCGGCGCCGCAGTGCACCTCCACCCGGCCCACGATCCGCGCGTCGGGGAAGCGCTCCCGCAGCCGGGTGGCCTCCGCCAGGAGCGGCATGTCGTTGCCGTCGTCCCCGAACGCCGGATCGGAGATCGACATGAGGTTCCCCCACGCCCCCGCCTGCACGAGGTCCAGGTCGGCCCGCGTGGCGACCGTGATCATGTCACTCCGCTTACGGGGGCCGAGGTCTTCGACCACATCGTCGATCGTGCCCAGAGAGCGGGCGAACTCCGCGGCCCGCTGCGGGTCGTTGGGCGGGAGGTCGGCGACGTCCACGGTGAACGGCGGCCGCAGCACGGTCAGTTCGTAGCGAATGCCGCTGCCATGGGTCATGCGGTCGGGAGGAAGGGTCCAGAAGTCGGTGTCGGACATGCCCGTCACCGTAACGGGTTCCCGGGCGCCCGAGGGTGGTTGTGCTCCAACGGTCCCCCCGTTCACGAGCCCCCGGCCATCGGCGGATGCGCCGCGCACGTCGGACCTGGGTGGCTCGTCAGGCTGTCGGCCGCTCAGGAGGCCCGTCACCCCTCGCGCCGTGGGTCAGCGGAGTTCTTCCGGGCAGGTCGTGCCTCGGGGGAAGAGCTTGTACGGGGCGGCCAGGCGGTAGACGCCCGGCTTCGGGGCCACCAGCTCCGTCCACTCGTCGCCCTCCGCGTCCGCCTCCGCCTTCAGCAGGCAGCCGTGCTCGTTGAGGAAGACCTTCGGGAGTTCCGTCTCCGACTCCTCGCGGGCCCGCTTCGACGCCTCCGTCTCCTCCGGCGGTTCGATCTTGCCGCCGTTCTCGTCCAGGAGGGCCAGCCACGGGGAGTACGGCACCCGGATCAGGACCCGGCCCGGGGCGTCGAGGCGGATCACGACCTCCTCGGCGGCGGCCCGGCGCACCTGGGCCGGCGGGGCCGCCAGCGGGGTCGGGTTCTCGACCTCGTACAGCCGCCAGTTCGCGTCGGACCAGACCTGCTTGAGGTAGGGCAGGCCGCCCTCGACCAGCTCCGCCTCCCGCTCCGCGCCCGAGTCGGGCTTCCCGGTCGGCAGCACCACGTAGTGCACCGCCCAGCGGTCGAGCCAGTCCTCGTAGTTCGCGGCGTTCAGCGTGTCGTCGTAGAAGAGCGGGTTGCGCTCCATGTCCGCCTGGCGGTTCCAGCCCCGGGCCAGGTTGATGTACGGGGTGAGGGCCGAGGACTCGCGGTGGCTGGAGGCCGGGACGACCTCCACCCGCGCCTTCTCCGCGCCCCGCACCTGCAACTGGTTGATCAGCGGCGCGACCTCCCGCGCCCAGGACGCGTCGGGGGCGGTGCGGATGATGTCGTCGACGCCCTTGAACCCGATCCAGAGGTTCAGGCCCGCGAAGGCCAGCACCAGCGCGTACCAGCGGCGCGAGCGCGGGACGGCGTAGGGCAGGGCGGCGAGGAGGACGACGCCCGCGAAGACCATCACGAGCCGCGACACGTTCGACCCGATCTGGGAGTCGATCAGCCAGGTCAGCAGCGTGCCCGCGGAGTAGACGGCCGCGCCGGTGCGTACCGTGCGCCACTCGCGCGGTACGAGCAGGAAGACCAGTACCCCGAAGAGGAACGGCAGCGACGTCGACGCCAGCGACATCGGCTGCGTACCGGAGAAGGGGAACAGCCAGGACGACAACGCCACCACCGCGACCGGGGCGAGGCCGAGGGCGTACGCGCCGGGGCGCCGTTTGTTGAGGAAGAGCGCCGCCGCCGCGACTCCGAGGAAGAGCCCGGCGACCGGGGAGCACGCGGTCGCGAGACCGGCGAGCGGCGCGGCGACCGCGGCCTTCGCCCAGCGCCGGTGCCGCCAGCGGTACGGCCAGCAGAAGACGGCCGCGACCGCGCCCAGCGCGAACATCATGCCGAGACCGAACGTCACCCGCCCCGACAGCGCGTTGCACAGGAAGGCGAAGACCCCGGCCAGCGCGCACGCCAGCGGATTGCGGACCGCCCGCACCCGCACCAGGATCAGCGCCGTCAGACCGGCGGAGACGGTCCCGGCGATCATCATCGTCGTACGGACGCCGAGCAGTGACATCACGTACGGCGAGATCACGCTGTACGAGACCGGGTGCATCCCTCCGTACCAGGCGAGGTTGTACGCGGAGTCCGGATGCCGGCCGACGAACTCGGCCCAGGCGTCCTGGGCGGCGAGGTCGCCGCCACTGTTCGCGAACAGGAAGAACCACAGGACATGGGTGAGCGCGGCGACGCCGGTGGCGATCATCACCGGGTAGCGGCGCCTGCGGCGCGCGGGGCGCGGCCCGGGCGCCGTCGTGCCCGTGGCCGGCCGGGGTGCCGGGAGGCTTATTCGCGGCGGGACCGGCGCGGGCGAGGGCCCAGCCGCTCCCGGACGCCCGGCGGCGGTCTCCTCCGGTGCTCCACCGCTGCCGCCCATGGGCACGGGGGGACGCGACTGCGCCTCCTCGTCGGCGCGTGTCGGCTCGGCGGTGGTCACTGCGGCCCTTTCCCGTACTCCCCGTCGCGCGATCTCGTTCCTCGGAACGCTAACAGCTGGGCGCCCCGGAGGGCCGGGACGCCCGTCGTGCGTCAGCCGAGGCGCGTCAGCTTCCTGTCGAAGCCCGGCTCCACCAGGTCCTTCTGGAGGGCGACGGGAGCGCTGACCTTGCCGGCGCCCGTACCGATCGACACCTGGCCGACGACGTCGCCCGCCTTGCCGGCGTGCGGAACGGCCTTGCCGCCGTCCGTCAGGGCCAGCCCCACCTTCAGGCCGGGCCAGCCGATGGCCTTGAGCTCGCGGGTCGCGACGACCGGGGTCTGCCCGCCGAGGCCGTCGTCGACGTAGCCGACGACCTGCCCCTTGCGGACGACGGGGGCGGAGGTCACGTCCTTCTGCGCCTGCTGGATCAGCTTGAGGCTGTAGTCGATCGCCAGCTGGAGCTTGTCGTTCAGGAGGGCGGCGTCCTTCGCACCCATCACCACACCGAGGATGCGGCGCTCCTTGCCGTCGACGACGGTGTAGGCCGCCCAGAGCAGGTTGCCGCCGGCGGGGGTCGAGGAGCCGGTCTTGATGCCCCGGACACCGGGCTGGAGCAGGATGTTGTTGTTGTTCTCGATCCGGCCCGGGATGCCCTCCACCGTGAGGTTCGGCATGTCCACGATCTCCCGGAACACGTCGTACTGCATGACCGCCTTCGCCAGCTTCAGCTGGTCGAGCGGGGTGGAGACCGTGGTCGACTGCAGACCGGACGGGTCGGTGTAGACCGAGTCCGTCATGCCGAGGTCCTTGGCGGCGGCGTTCATCTTCTCGACGAAGGCGGCCTCCGTACCGGCGTCCCAGCGGGCGAGCAGCCGGGCCACGTTGTTCCCGGACGGGATCATGAGGAGCTGGAGCAGCTCCTTCTCGCTGTACCGCTGCCCCTCCTTGATCTGCGCCGTCGACTCGTCCTTGGCCTTGGCCTGCTCGCCGGCCTTCTGGTCGACCGTGATCTCGGGACCGGTCTGGTTCCCCTTGATCGGGTGGTCGCGGAGGATCACGTACGCCGTCATCGTCTTGGCGACACTGGCGATCGGAGCGGGCTTCTGGACTCCGTACGTCCCCAGCGAACCGACCCCCTCGACCTCGGCGGCGCCCTGTCCCTCGGTGGGCCACGGCATGGTCAGCTCGCCGCCCTGGAAGGTGAACGTGGGGGCGGCGGAGAGGGTGAGGGCGGGGGTGGGGAGCGGCCGCACGAACTGTACGACCGCAAAGACGATCAGCAGGAGAACGACCAGCGGCGTCCAGATCCGCACGCGCCGGGCGGCGGTGCGCAGGGGCGTCGGCGGCGGGGGCGGGGTGTTCGTCAGCTCCGCGAGCAGGTCCAGCGGGGGCAGCGGCGGCATGGGCTGCTGCTTGGTGCGCTCGGCCTCGGTGAGGGAGGCGGGCGTCGCGGGGCCGGCTGGGGCGGCCGAGGGCTCCGGCCGCGGCTGGGGCTGCGGCTGCGGCTGTGCCTTGGGCAGGGGCTGGGGCTGGGCCTTCGCCGCCGGGGGCTCGGGGAGGTCGCGGCGCAGCGGGATGAACTGGCTCGTGCGCTCGGCGTCGGACTCGGCGGCGGGCTCGGCGGCCTTGGCCGGGGGCGTCGGCGTCGGGGTCGGCATCGGCGTCGGCGTCGGCGTCGGCGTCGGCGGGATCTTCAGCGCGGTCGTCGGCTGGTCCACGGCAGGCGGCCGCACGGCCTTGAACACAGCGGTGGGCTGGTCGACGGCGGGCGCTTCGGCAGCCTCGTCGGCCGCTTCGCCGGAGACCGGGGCGTCGGAGGAGGGCGTGTCGGAGGAGCGCTCCTCGTCCGGAGCCGGCGGGTCGGCAGCGGGCGTCGCCGGAGCGGGCGTGCCCTCCCCAGCCGGCGTGTCGGCGGCCGTCGCCTCCCGGGACGCGGGCGCGTCCTCCGTGGGACGGTCCGCATCGGTCTCGGCAGCCTCGGGCACGTCCGCCCGGGCGTTCTCCGCCTCGCCGGCGGTCGCCTTCCGCGCCGCGAACCAGGACGCGTCCTCGCCGCCCGCCTCGGCCGGCTCCACGGCAGTGGACCCGGCGGCCTCGGGCTCAGGCTCGGCGGAAGCTTTCGCCGCCCCCGTCGGGGCGGCGGGCTCCTCGCCGTCGCCGCTCACCGGACTCCCGGCCCCGGCGCCCGACCCGCCGTCCGGCTCGGTGGTCGTGTCGGAGACGCGCGAGGCGGTGTCCTGCGCCGTCTCCGACGGCTCGTCACCGGTGGCGACCCACGCCGCCACCGCCGCCCGCAGGCGGTCGCCCTCGCCGCCCGCCGCCGGGTCGGCCGGGGTGCCGTCCTCCGGCGCGCGCGGAGCGAGGGACTTGAAGACGGCCGTGGGCTGGTCCACCTGGACCGCGCCGGACTCCGCCGACGACGCCGACGACGCCGAAGGCGGGGCCGATGAGGACGCCGACTCACGGAGCACCGACAGCCGCGGATCCCGGCCGCCGCCGCCCGGAGTCGCCTCCTGCGAAGACTTCCGCTGCTCCGCCTCTTCGGGGGACTCGCCCGCCACCGTGCCTCCTCCATGCGTCATGCGTACGTCCGAACCATGTACCAGTGTCCTGTGTGAACCCCTTGGCCCCCGTGCTAGACGAGAACGACATACCTGCCGGTTCCCGTACGAACCACCCAGGCACTCTCGACAGATGAATGTGAGAGGGGTCACCCTGTGACTCATCCACGCGGGGAGGCATGGATGGGCAGGAGCCGCAGAACAATTCCGGAGGAGCTTCTGCTGCTCGCTCTGGACCCGGCCACGGGTACCACAGCGCAGCCGCAGTCGCTCGACCTCGGCCTCGCCGGAGCTCAGCTAGTGGAGCTGGCTCTGGCAGGACGGATAGCCCCTGACGGGGATCGTATCGCCGTGGTGATGCCACGGCCGACCGGAGATCCGACACTGGACTCCGCACTGGAACTGCTGCGCCGACGCGGCAGCCCGGTCCGGGCCGTCCACTGGATCGGCGGACCCCGACTGGGGCTGCGCCAGATCTACCTCGCTCATCTGGAGCGCTGCGGCATGGTGCATGCCGTGGAGGGCCAGATGTGCGGAGTGCTGCCGACGACGCGCTACCAGGCGACGGAGACGGCCATCAGCCGGGACATCAGGGCCCGGCTGGACAGTGCGATCCGCACCGGCGTACCGCCGGACCCGCGGACCGCGGCGCTCGCCGCGCTGGCCCACGCGGTCGGTCTCGGCAAGCACCTCTACCCGGGGAACGAAGGACGGTCGTCGCGGTCCCGGCTGCGCGACCTGATCCGGCACGACCCCATGGGCGGCCTCGTGGCGCACGCCGTGATGGACGTCCAGAACGGTGTGGCGGCACAGCCGCGCCGTAACACCGCGACGGGAGGCGGGCGTCCGGCGGGCGTCCCCGAGCAGCCCCGGCGCGGCAGCATGGCCCGCGCGGCCGTGCACTGACCGACTCGGGAGACACCGAGCGACACCGACCCGATCCGGGAGCCGCACAGACGTGTGCGGGGCGGTCCTCACGACCGCCCCGCACACGTGCGTTGTCGCCATTTCCCAGCGCACACCGCATCTTTGGTGGCAGTCTGCCAAGCAGTAGATACTCACAGCTACGCAGCCGACAGCCGGAGGTGCAGTTTCCGTGGCGTCCAACGTCAATCCCACCGTCAGGCGACGCCGATTGGGCCAGGAGTTGCGCCGGCTCCGGGAGCAGAAGAACATGACGGCCGAGCAGGTGGCCGAGCGGCTGCTGGTCTCCCAGTCCAAGATCAGCCGTCTCGAGAACGGCCGTCGCTCCATCAGCCAGCGTGACGTCCGCGACCTCTGCGGCGTGTACGAGGTGGAGGACGAGCGGGTCGTCGAGTCGCTGATGCAGATGGCCAAGGACTCGCGCCAGCAGGGCTGGTGGCACGCCTTCGGCGACATCCCGTACAGCGTCTACATCGGTCTGGAGACGGACGCGGAGAGCCTGCGGGTGTACGAGCCGCAGATCATCCCGGGCCTGCTGCAGACCCACGGCTACGCCGAGGCCGTCATCGCCGGCGCGCTGCCGGAGTCCACGCCGGCCGACATCGACAAGCGGGTCACCGTCCGCACCCGCCGCCAGGAGCGGATCAGGGACGACGAGCGTCCGCTGCGGCTGTGGGCGGTCATCGACGAGGGTGCGCTGCGCCGGATCGTCGGCAACCGGCAGCTGATGATCGAGCAGCTGGAGCATCTGGTCGAGCAGTCGCATCTGCCCCATGTCACCGTGCAGGTCCTGCCGTTCGACATGGGCGCCCATCCGGGCATCAGCGGGCACTACGCCATCCTGGAATTCCCGGACACGTCCGACTCCAGCGTCGTCTACATCGAGGGTGTGACCAGCGATCTTTATCTGGAGAAGGCGCAGGATGTCGCGAAGTACAGCGTGATGTACGAGCACTTGCGCGCACAGGCGCTGAATGTGGAGCAGACCCGGGAGTTCATCTCGGACATCGCCAAGGAGTACGCCGCCGGAAATTAAGGGTGAATGCGGCCATACGGCCGGGACGTCGAGGAAGAGGCCGGTACGGTACACCCCGGCCTTGTTCCGGCGGAAGTCCGCTTGGAATATGCCATCCGGTCGAGTGAACGCCCGCCCCACGCGAGGGGACCGGCGAGTAGCGTCGATCACGCCAGCAAGAACGTTGGCGCGACATACCACCGGCAGAACCGGAGCTGACATCATGGCGATTATTCAGGGCGCTACGGACACCTGGACCAAGTCCTCCTATTCCGGCGGGAACGGGGCCTGCGTGGAGGTCAAGTCCCCCGTCGCGGCCGCGATCGCGGTGCGCGACTCCAAGGCTCCCGAGGGTCCGTCCCTCGCTTTCGGGCCGGGTTCCTGGAACGCCTTCGTGAGCGAAGTGAGCACCGGAACGCTCTGAACCGCGAACCCCGAACCGCGAACCGCGCGCGACGCGCGAAAGCACCCCGCAGCAGCCCTCTCGACCGGTCCGCCGTCCTGGCCGAGGGGGCTTCGGCATGTCCGCGTCCGGGCAGGCCGTGAACGGATCGCCGCACGGCCCTTTTGACCCCATCTGCGTTCACGAATATGAACCGAAGTCAAAAACCCGAACGATTTTACTCGCTCTTGACCCTCCAGTGCGTTGTCGTGGCAGCTCAACTCGCCACACCATGAACGGCGTTCACAAGGCGGACCGGATCCCCTGGAGGGGGCTCAATGAACAGTCTCGACTGGGCCGTGCTCATCGGCTACTTCGGCGTGATGGTCGCGATCGGCGTCTGGTCCCACAAGCGCGTGGACAACGTCTCCGACTTCTTCACCGCCGGAGGCAAGATGCCCTGGTGGCTCTCCGGCATCTCGCACCACATGTCGGGCTACAGCGCCGTGATGTTCACCGGCTACGCGGGCATCGCGTTCACCTACGGCGTCACCTCCTACGTCACCTGGTCCTTCCCCATCGCGATCGGCATCGCCATCGGCGCCCACCTCTTCGCGCCCCGCCTCAACCGGCTGCGCTCGCGCCTCCATGTGGCCTCCCCGCTGGAGTACCTGAAGAACCGCTACAACCTGCCCACCCAGCAAGCCCTCGCCTGGTCCGGCGTGCTGCTGAAGATCGTCGACGTGGGCGCCAAGTGGGCCGCCATCGCCACCCTGCTCTCGGTCTTCACCGGGATCTCGCTCAACCAGGGCATCCTCATCACCGGCGTGATCACCGGCATCTACTGCACCGTCGGCGGGCTGTGGGCCGACGCCCTCACCGAGCTGGGCCAGTTCATCATCCAGTTCTTCGCCGGCATCGCCATGCTCGTCGCCGTCCTGGCGAAGCTGGGCGGCTTCAGCGCGCTGTGGACGGTCTGGGACCGGCCCGAGCTCCAGGGGCACACCGCGCCGACCGCGGGCCCGTACACGATGACCTTCCTCCTCGCGTACCTCTTCATCAAGACCTTCGAGTACAGCGGCGGCATGTGGAACCAGGCCCAGCGCTACATGGCGACGCCGACCGCCCGCGAGGCCACCCGCTCCGGGCGGCTCTCGGCCGTCCTGTGGTTCGTCTGGCCGCTGGTCCTCTTCTTCCCCATGTGGGTGGCGCCGCTGCTCGTCGACCCGAAGAAGCCCGACGCCTCCGACTCGTACGCCCTGATGACCGAACAGCTGCTGCCGCACGGGCTGCTCGGACTGGTCATCGTCGGCTTCTTCTCGCACACCATGGCCATGTGCTCCTCCGACGCCAACGCCATCGCGGCCGTCTTCACCCGTGACATCGCGCCCGCACTGAGCAAGGCCGCGCGCACCTGGTCGCACCGGGCCGGGCTGCTGGCCGCCCGCTGGTCGACCGTCGCCTTCCTCGGCCTGTCGATGGCGATCGCCACGCAGGTCAACTCCCCGACCTTCGGCGACATCATCACCGTCGTCATCAAGTGGGTGGCCGGGCTGATGGGGCCGATCGCGATCCCGTTCATGCTCGGCCTGCTGCGGACGTTCCGCAGGTCCGGGCCGACGGCCGCACTCGTGTCCTGGGCGGCCGGCCTATTCGCGTTCTGGCTCACCAACTACGGGCTCGACGGCCTGGAGCTCCAGACCCAGATCGTCTCGCCGCTCGCGACCTCCCTGGTGCTGTACGTCCTCATCGGCTTCGTCAGGCCGGAGGACACCCCGGAACGGGACGCGGTCCTCGACAAGCTCCACTCGGACGACGGCAGTCCGGCGGCCGCGGTACCCGAGCGTCAGCCCCTCGGATAGTCAGCCCCTCGGATAGCGGGCCAGCCAGCCGGGCGAGGACTCCGAGGGGCTGTGCAGGGCGGTGCCCTGCGTCATCTCCATCGCGAAGTCGTCCGCCAGCTCCAGGACCGTCGCACGGCCCTCCAGTTCGGCCAGCCAGGCCGGCGGGAGGGCCGTCTCGCCGTGCAGGGCGCCCAGCAGCGCGCCCGTGAGCGCCCCCGTCGCCGCCGACGGCCCGTCGTGGTTGACCGCGAGCCGCAGACCGTGCCTCATGTCCTCGCCGACGAGGGCGCAGTAGACGGCGGCGGCGAGGAGGTTCTCGGCCCGGTCCTCGTCCGCGCCGAGCGCGGTGACCCTGGCCGCGTTCGGCATCCCCTGGCGTACGGCTCCGAGGGCCTGCTGGAGGGCCGTGGTGACCGGCTCGTGGCCGGGGCGCGGCGCGAGCTGCGCCAGGGCCCGCTGCACCGAGCCGTCGACGCTCTCGCCGCGCGCCAGCCCGTGCACGACGACGGCGAAGGCACCGGCCGCGAGGTACGCGGCCGGGTCGCCGTGCGTCTGCGCCGCGCACTCCACCGCCAGCTGGCACACCAGCTGCGGCTCCCAGCCGACCAGGAGCCCGAAGGGCGCCGAGCGGACCAGCGCGCCCGAATCGGTGGCGGTCGGGTTCTTCGGCCGGTCCAGGGTGCCGAGGACCTCGTCACCGAACCCGGTCAGACAGGCGCGGGCCGGGTCGCGGCGGGCGTAGAGCCACTCCTCGCGGGCCAGCCAGCCGTTGTCCTTGCGCCGCTCGTCGGGGCCCCAGTCGCGCTGGGTGGCCGCCCAGCGCAGATGGGCCCGGTGGACGTCCGTGGGCGGGTGCCAGGCACCGGTGTCGCGGCGGACCTGGGCGCGGATGAGCCCGTCGACGGTGAACAGGGTCATCTGCGTGGCGGCGGTGACGGCCCCGCGCCTGCCGTACGCGGGGACCGGCTCGGTGAGCCCGTCCGGCCCGTGGACGGTCCTGATCTCCGCCAGGGACAGACCCGACACGCCCGCGCCGAAGGCGTCGCCGACGGCCCCGCCGAGGAGGCAGCCGCGCACCCGGGCCCGGAAGTCCTGCTGCTCGGCACGGCCCCACACGGCCGCGGCGGTTGTGGTCACGACGTGCCCTCCCCCGGTGACGCAGGTCTGACGCAGGTCTGCTCTGCCGCAGCACTGTAATCGACCGGGTACGGACGTTCGGGAGCCGGAACGTTATGTGATCCCACGCCCCTCAGGCCGGGTTTGACTCACTCTGGGAGGACCGGAAGCAGCTCCGGGAGGTGCCCGTCGGAGGCGTGCGCGGCGCGCACCCGCTCCTCCGGGACCTCGCCGTACAGCGTCGTCCGGGGGCGGGAGGGCCGGCCGGCCGCCTCCGCGATGGCGACGAGGTCCTTGACCGAGCGGTAGGAGCCGTAGCGGGAGCCCGCCATCCGGGAGATGGTCTCCTCCATCAGGGTGCCGCCCAGGTCGTTGGCGCCCGAGCGGAGCATCTCGGCCGCGCCGTCCGCGCCGAGCTTCACCCAGCTGGTCTGGATGTTGGTGATGTGCGGGTGGAGGAGGAGCCGGGCCATGGCGGTGACCGCCCGGTTGTCCCGGACCGTCGGCCCGGGGCGGGCGACGCCGGCGAGGTAGACGGGCGCGTTGGTGTGGATGAACGGGAGCGTGACGAACTCGGTGAAGCCCCCCGTCTCGCGCTGGATCCGGGCCAGGGTGCGGAGGTGGCCCAGCCAGTGGCGGGGCTGGTCCACGTGTCCGTACATCATCGTGGACGAGGAGCGGATGCCCAGCTCGTGGGCGGTGGTGACGACCTCGATCCAGGTGGCGGTCGGCAGCTTGCCCTTGGTGAGGACCCAGCGCACCTCGTCGTCGAGGATCTCGGCCGCCGTGCCGGGGATCGAGTCGAGACCGGCCTCCTTGGCCGCCGTCAGCCACTCGCGGATCGACAGCCCCGTCCTGGTCGCGCCGTTGACGACCTCCATCGGGGAGAAGGCGTGCACATGCATACCGGGGACCCGCTCCTTCACCGCGCGCGCGATGTCGAAGTAGGCCGTGCCCGGCAGGTCGGGGTGGATGCCGCCCTGCATGCAGACCTCGACCGCACCGACCTCCCACGCCTGCTCGGCGCGGTCGGCGACCTGGTCGAGGGAGAGGGTGTAGGCGTCGGCGTCCGTGCGCCGCTGGGCGAAGGCGCAGAAACGGCAGCCGGTGTAGCAGACGTTGGTGAAGTTGATGTTCCGTGTGACGACGTACGTGACGTCGTCGCCGACCACCGCCCGGCGGACGTCGTCCGCGATCCGGGTGAGCGCGTCGAGTGCCGGGCCGTCGGCGTGGAGCAGGGCCAGGGCCTGGTCGTCGGTGAGCTTCTCCGGGTCGTCGGCGGCGGTGGCGAGCGCGGCCCGTACGTCGGTGTCGATGCGCTGCGGGACCATGCCGGGCGCCGCCGCCTCGCGCAGCGCCTCCCAGTCGCCGTACACCTCGTCGAAGTCGTCCCGGCGGTCGTGCGTGCGGCCGGTGGTGTCGATGGTGCGGTGCAGGTCGGTGCGGCCGGTGGCGGTGAACGCCTCGTCCGGCTCCTGCCAGGGCAGTCCGCGCACGGGTGCGTCCGGGTTCGCCAGGCCCGTCTCCGGGTCGGCGAGGGCACGGACGTGCGGCAGCAGCCGCGGGTCGAGCCAGGGCTCGCCCCGGCCGACGAACTCGGGGTACACGCAGAGGCGTTCGCGCAGCTCGAAGCCGGCGGCGCGGGACTTCTCGGCCAGGGTGTCGATCCGGGGCCAGGGCCGCTCGGGGTTCACATGGTCGATGGTGAGCGGCGAGACCCCGCCCCAGTCGTCGATGCCGGCGCCGATGAGCCGGCCGTACTCCTCGTCGACGAGGTTCGGCGGGGCCTGGAGGCAGGCGCCCGGGCCCATGATGTGGCGGGCGACGGCGATGGTGGCGACCAGGTCGTCCAGCTCCGCGTCCGGCATCCCGCGCATCGCCGTGTCCGGCTTGGCGCGGAAGTTCTGGATGATCAGCTCCTGGACGGAGTGGTAGGCGCGGGAGACCTTGCGCAGCGCGAAGAGGGACTCGGCCCGTTCCTCGTACGTCTCGCCGATGCCGATGAGCAGTCCGCTGGTGAAGGGCACGGAGGAGCGCCCGGCGTCCTCCAGGACCCGGAGCCGGACGGCCGGTTCCTTGTCGGGGGAGCCGTGGTGCGGGCCGCCCGGTTCGCTCCACAGGCGGGTGGCGGTGGTCTCCAGCATCATGCCCATGGACGGGGCGACGGGCTTGAGCCGCTGGAAGTCGGTCCAGGAGAGCACGCCCGGGTTGAGGTGGGGCAGCAGCCCGGTCTCCTCCAGGATGCGGATCGCCATGGCGCGTACGTAGGCGAGGGTGTCGTCGTAGCCGTGCGCGTCCAGCCACTCGCGCGCCTCGGGCCAGCGGTCCTCCGGCTTGTCGCCGAGGGTGATGAGGGCTTCCTTGCAGCCGAGTTCGGCGCCGCGCCGGGCGATGTCGAGGACCTCGTCGGGGGACATGAACATCCCGTGGCCGGCGGCGCGCAGCTTGCCGGGGACGGTGACGAAGGTGCAGTAGTGGCAGCGGTCGCGGCAGAGCCGGGTGAGCGGGATGAACACGCTCTTCGAGAAGGTGATGGTCCCCGGCCGCCCGGCGGCAGCGAGCCCGGCGTCCCGCACGCGCGCCGCGGAGGCGGCCAGGTCCTCCAGGTCGCCGCCCCGGGCCTGGAGCAGCACGGCGGCCTCGGTGACGTCGAGCGCCACACCGTCCCGCGCCCGCTTGAGGGCGCGGCGCATGGCGTTCTCGGTGGGCCGCTCGGGCTGTTCCGCCTGCTGATCCGTCATGGACCGAGCATACGAGGGGCCTCCGACGGCGGAACCGTGACCACGGCCCGGGGCTCGGCGCAGGCCGAGTGTTCCGGGCGCGTCGATGTCACAGGTACCGCGCGAAGTCGTCCAGGACCGCGAGCACCTCCCCCTCCTCCCCCGGCGGAAGCTGGAGCACCACCTCCTCGCAGCCCAGCTCCTCGTAGTGCGCCAGCTTCCCCGGGTTCGGCCGGACCGCGTACGGCACGACCTGGAGCGCCTCGGGGTCCCGGCCCGCCTTCTGCCAGGTCTCGCGCAGGAGCGGTACGGATTCCGACAGGCCGCGGCCGCCGATCGGCATCCAGCCGTCCGCGTACGCGGCGATCTGCGCGAAGAGCTTCGGTCCCGCCTTGCCGCCGAGGAGGGTGCGCGGGGCGCCGCCCGCCGGCTTGGGGTAGGCGTGGGAGGCGCGCACCGACACCCCGAACGCGCCTTGGTACGCCGTCGGCTCCGGCGCCCACAGCGCCCGCATCAGCCGCATCCGCTCCTGGGTGAGTTCGCGCCGCGTCGCCCACTCCACGCCGTGGTCGGCGGCCTCCTCCCGGTTCCAGCCGAAGCCGACGCCGAGGGTGAAGCGGCCGCCCGACAGATGGTCGAGGGTGGCGACCTGCTTGGCCAGGTCGATGGGGTCGTGCTGGGCGACCAGCGTGATGCCGGTGCCCAGCGCGAGCCGTTCGGTGACGGCGGCGGCCTGGCCGAGGGCGACGAAGGGGTCGAGGGTACGGCCGTACTCGCGGGGCAGTTCCCCGCCCGCCGGGTACGGAGTCGTCCGCTCGACGGGGATATGGGTGTGCTCGGGGAGATAGAGCCCGGCGAAGCCGCGCCGCTCCAGCTCGCGCGCGAGCCGCACGGGGGTGATGGTCTCGTCGGTCAGGAAGATCGTGGTCGAGATCCGCATGCGGCCACGCTAGGGCGTACGAAGCGGATTCACGAGAGCCGTTCCTGGTCCGCCGGCCCGGTGTTCCCGGAGGCGCCGGGTCAGCCCTGGTACTCGGTGAGGTCGATGGCGTACACGCGCAGCGGGACCCCGAAGACCGGGTGGTTGACGTCGCTCTCCGGGGTCATGCCGAGCTTGCGCATGACGTTCTCGGAGGCCGTGTCGCTGATGTGGGCGATGCCGACCACCCGGTCGAGGCCGCGGTCCTGAAGGGCGAACTCCAGCGCCGCGTGGGCGGCCTCGGAGGCGTACCCCTGGCCCCAGAACGGCCGTCCGAGCCGCCAGCCGATCCCGACGGCTGGGAGCACCTCGGGGAGGAACTCGGGCACGGACAGGCCGGCGAAGCCGATCAGCTCGCCGGAGGCGATGAGCTCGACGGCGAAGAACCCGAAGCCCTCCTCGTCCCACTCCTCCTCCCACCGCTCGATGTCCTCGGCGGTCTCCTCCAGATCCCGGACGGAACCGTCCCCGATCCAGCGCATGACCTCCGGATCCGCGTTGATCTCGGCCATCGGGACGAGGTCGTCGTCGGTCCAGCGGCGGAGGATGAGGCGGGGCGTACGGATCTCGGTCATGGGGTCCATCCTGCCGGAGACGGGCAGGCCCGGCCGCCTCAGGGGCGGCCGGGGTGCCCGGGGGGCCGGTTTCCCGGCGGCGTCAGGGGCGGCCGGGGCGCCGGGGGCACCCGTTCCGGCGGCCGCGCGCCGGCACGGGCGCGTCAGGCGTGGCAGACCGGGGCGCCGCCGCGGTACTCGATCATTTCCTGGAACAGCGCGCCCATGTCGATCGGCGACCCCGGCACCGCGCCGCGCAGCTCGGCGTAGGCGCGGTGCAGGTTGGGGACGAGGCGCTCGGGGTCCAGGAGGTGGAGCCAGGGGGCCGGGTCGGTCTCGCGGGCCACCTCCAGAGGGGTGAGACCGGCTTCCTCGCCCTGCTGGGCCAGCTCCCGGATCCAGAGCAGATACCGCTCGGCCTCCGCCAGCACCTCGGGGCCGGCGACCGGGCCGTGGCCGGTCACGACGGTGACGGGGTCGAGGGCTGCCAGCTCACGGATGGCGGCGAGGGAGCCCGAGAGCGACCCCATGGGGAAGAACGGGGTGACTCCGGACATCACCAGGTCGCCGGTGAAAAGCACCCGCTGCTCGGGCAGCCACACCACGGTGTCGTTGACGGTGTGGGCGGTGCCCATGTTCCGCAGCTCGGCGCGGACCGGGCCGACATGGAGGGTGAGCCGGCTCTCGTACGTGAGGGTGGGCGGTGCCACGGAGATCTCGCCCCAGCACACCTCGGGCCAGAGTCCGGTGAGGTGGAGCCCCACCTGCTCCATCTCGGTGCGGGTGCCGGCGTGGCCGACGACGACCGCCTCGGGGAAGAGGCAGTTGCCGAAGGTGTGGTCGCCGTGGGAGTGCGTGTTGACGACGACCCGGGGGGCGGGCCCGACGGTCAGCGCGGCCTCCCGCAGCGCGCGGGCCCGCCGCTCGGTGGCGGCGGTGTCGATGAGCGCGCTGTCGCCGTCGGCGGTGATGAGACCCGCGTTGTTCAGGCACCACCCCCCGTCGGGCTGGATGTAGGCGTGGACGTGCTCGGCGACTTCTTCGAGCCGTGGCGTGCCGGTCGTGCTGGTCACATTCGCTCCGTGGTCATGCGCGCTTCCAGGTCAGTACGCGGTGGCGCGGGAGGCCGTCGACGAGGGCCGAGCCGCGCAGGGTGAGCAGATCGCCGTCGAGGACGAGGGTGCGGGTCTGTTCGGTGCCCGCCCAGGCGGGGTTGGAGCACACCTCGATGGCGTGGACGACGGTGTCGGGCGCGGTACGGCGCCAGGTCCCGGCGTAGCCCAGGTAGTTGACGAGGGAGGGCACCGGTTCGCCGCGGCCCATGTTCACGGACATGAAGCCGTCGGCGTAGAAGAGCAGCCCGTACGGGTCGGGGCCGAGGGGGCCTTCGCCGACGCCGCCCCGCCCGTCCTCGTCGAAGTACGAGACGAGCCGCCACCGGCCCAGGAGTTCACGGTCGGACACGGGCTGCTCCTCCTACGGACTCGGGACGGATGCCGAGGGCGATCAGCCGGGCGAGGACGCGCGGCACGACGGGGAACCTCCGGCACATCCGGACCACCAGGGGCCGGTCCGTGCCCTTGCGGGAGGCGCTCGGATAGAGGTCGCCCAGCAGGTGCAGCTGCATCAGCTGGATGACGCGCATCGGCAGTTCGCGCCGGCGCTGCACCGAGCGGAGCTCCGCCTCGGAGGGTGCGCGCCCGGCCCGGAGCGCGGGACCGAGGATCCGGGCCGCGGCGACGGCGTCCTGCACGGCCAGGTTGATGCCGACCCCGCCGGCCGGGGACATGGCGTGGGCGGCGTCCCCGATGCACAGCAGGCCCGGCCGGTACCAGCGGCGGAGCCGGTCGACCCGTACGTCGAGGAGCTTGATGTCGTCCCAGTCGCGGATCTCCTCGGCCAGCCGGCCGGCGAACCCCGGGTGTGCGCGGGCCACGTCGGCGCGGAACCGGTCGAGACCGGCCGCGCGCACCGCTTCGTACCCGCCCTTGGGGATCATCTGGACGGACTGCCAGTACGTGCCCCGGTTGATGCACACCACCAGATAGCCGGCGCCGGCCTTGATGGTGGGGACGGTCTCGCCCTCGGTGCGGCTCAGCCGGAACCACAGGGCGTCCATCGGCGCGGCGTCGCCCTTGACGTCGAGACCGCCGGACGCTCGGACGGCGGAGCGCCTGCCGTCGGCGCCGACGACGAGCTTCGCCCGCACTTCGAGCGGCCCGTCCGGGGTCTTGGCGACCACTCCGGTGACCCTGCCGCGCTCCTCGATCACGTCGGTGACCTCGGCCCGCTGCTCCAGGCGGAAGCCGGGAAGGTCGCGGGCGGCTCCGGCGAGGAAGTCGAGTACGTCCCACTGGGGCATGAAGGCCATGAACCGGAACGCGCCGGGGAGCCGGCGGAAGTCGGCGAAGACGGCCGGCCCCATCGCGGTCTCCATGGTCATGGCCTCGGCCTTGGCGTGGGGGATCTTCAGGAAGTCCTGGAGCAGGCCGAGTTCGTCCATGACGCGGAGCGTCGAGGGGTGGACGGTGTCGCCCCGGAAGTCCCGCAGGAAGTCGGGGTGCTTCTCCAGGACGGTGACACGGACGCCCTGCCGGGCCAGCAGCAGACCGGTCATCAGGCCGCCCGGTCCGCCGCCGACGACGCAGGCGTCGACTTCTTCGGTCCTCACCGCTCGCTCCTCCACTCCGCCGGGGGAGACGAGCGTGCCCGGGGCACCTTGAGGACCGGTCGAGAACGGCCTGGGCGCTTACGGGAAAGCCACTTTCCTCTAGGTAATGACTATCCCAGGCATAGTAATTTCGGGGCACCCCTTGACGCGATGTGACTCGATCGGAGACCTCACGATGAGCAATGCCACCAAGCTCGCCGTCATCTACTACTCGTCGACCGGTATCGGCACCGAGATCGCCCGGGAGCTCGGCGAGGCGGCGGAGAAGGCCGGCGCCGAGGTGCGGGTGCGCCGGGTCGCCGAGCTCGCCCCGCAGGCCGCCATCGAGGCCAACCCGGCCTGGGCGGCCAACCACCGGGCCACCGCGGAGATCCCGGAGGCCGCGGGGTCCGACGTGGACTGGGCGGACGCGGTGATCTTCGGCGGCCCGACCCGGTTCGGCAATGTGTCGTCCCAGCTCAAGCAGTTCATCGACACGCTCGGCCCGCTGTGGGCGGAGGGCAGGCTGGCCGACAAGGTCTACAGCGGCTTCACCTCGTCGGCCACGCTCCACGGCGGCCAGGAGTCCACCCTCCTCGCGCTGTACAACTCCTTCCACCACTTCGGCGGCATCGTCGTGGCGCCCGGCTTCGTGGACCACGGCAAGTGGGCGGACGGCAACCCGTACGGCACCTCGCACGTGGACGGCAACGGCTCCCTCGCGGTCGACGACGTGGCGCGCGCCGCGGCTCGTATCCAGGCCGAGCGGGTGGTGCGCATCGCCACCGCCGTACGCAAGGGCCTCGCGGCGGCCTGACGCCCGCCCCTGGCACGCGGATGCCCGCCCGGCAGATCGTCCTGCCGGGCGGGCGTCCGCGCGCCCGGGCCCCTGCGGGGGCTCACGGGGGCTGTTCTCAGTCGCCCTGGTAGGCCACGCGGGCGGCGAGCACCTCGGCCAGGTGCTGGTCGGACCAGTCGGCGAGGGCGTTGAAGACGGGGATGAGCGTGCGGGCGAGTTCGGTCGACTCGTACTCGACGCGCGGCGGCATCTCCGCGTAGTACGTACGCGTCACCAGCCCGTCCGCCTCCAGTTGGCGCAGTCGCTGCGTCAGCACCTTGGGGGTGCAGTCGGGCAGCAGCTTCTGCACCTCGGTGAAGCGCAGCTTTCCGTGGTGGTTGAGCACCCACAGGACCGGGGTCGTCCACCGGCCGAAGACCAGGTCGATCACCGGGGTGATGGGGCAGGGGCCGCCCTCGGCGCCCCTCATCCCGCGCCCCTCACGTGGCCGATTCGCGCTCAAGATTCCTCCCGGGGCAGTCACTATCCATTAGGTAATCACTATATCCAGGGTAGTAGCGTCGGTCGCGTGCCGCCAAGGCGCAGGTGGGTCTCAGAAAGGAGCGGCCATGACCACGCGTGTGGACATCCCCGAACGGTCCGGTGAGCGGCCTTCGACCGGCCGACCGGTGCACAGCCAGCTCGATCAGAACGCTCCCGTGGAGTTCCACCGGGAACTGTGGCGCCGGATGAGGGCGCTGGAGGGCGTGACGCCCGGCCGCAGCCATGTGTCGCTGCCGCAGAGCCTCGCGCTGCACCTCGGCACGGAGTACGCCTCCGGGCCCGACAGCGCCTACTTCGCGGGCACCGAGTTCGCGCATCTGCACAGCGCCAACGACGGGAGCCTGCACGTGATGCTGCCGCCGGCGGACGCCGCGGAAGCCATCGCCAAGGGCTGGGCGGAACCTCACCCCATGGTCGCGCCCGGCTTTCTGCCGCCGACCGCGGTCATGCTCTACGGCCCGCGCGACGACGACGAACTCGCCGTCGTCTGGCGGCTGATCGAGCGGAGCTACGCCTTCGCCCGCGGTGAGCTCTCCTGAACCGGTCGGGCTGTGATCCGCACCCCCTGAACCGGTTCCGCTGTGATCCGCACCCCTTGAAGCGCCCCCGAAGGCGCCCCTGGAACGCGCCCCCGAGAAGCGCGCCCACAGGCACGCCTCCCCGGGAAGCGCGTCCCCCGACCAGACGAGAGAACAGGACAGGACGACATGACCCCTTCCTCCTTCGGGAAGTTCGCCGTGCTCGCCATCAAGACCCGCGACCTTCCGGCCATGACCGCCTTCTACCGCGACGTCCTGGGCCTTGAGCCCAAGGCCGCCGGCGAGACGTTCTCGGCCTTCCACACCGGAGCCGGCGGCGAGCTCGTGCTCTGGAACGACGCGGCCGGCCCCTTCGTCCCCGGATTCGCCGGCGCCGACCTGGAGGCGGCGCGCGAGGCGCTCCTCGACGCGAAGCCGACCGAGATCGAGGACCACCCCGGCGGCAAGCACTTCTACCTCACCGACCCCGACGGCAACACCATCGCCTTCAGCAACGGCTGACGCGCGGTCGGCTCGGACGACACGCCGGCCGGACCCCCGGCCGGCGCGCCGCGAGAACCGCCACCCCTCCGTCCGGACCACCCCCATCGGACCGAAGGATTCCGTCCCATGCCCGCCACCACCCCCGTCCGCCGCGCACGGTTACAGCGGCTCGGCGTCTATCTCGCCGGGTGCGTCGTCTTCGCCGCCGGTGCCACGCTCTTCATCCACTCCGCGTACGGTGTCGACCCCCTCGACACCCTCGCCCTCGGACTCCTCGAGCACGTTCCGCTCACCATCGGCATCGCCCAGGCCCTCGTGGCCGTCGTCTGCATCGCCCTCTGGTCGGTGTGGAACCGGCGCCGCCCCGTCCTCTCGCCCTTCGTCACCTTCCTGCTGTGCGGCAGCCTGATCGACCTCATGCGGCTCACCGACACCTCCGCGCTGCCCCGCCCGGTCCAGCTCGCCATCGGCGTCCTGCTCTGCGCGTACGGCTCGGCTCTCATCATCATGAGCGGCATCGGCATCCGGGCCATGGACCTGGTCGTCATCACCATGACCCAGCGCTGGCGTTGGCCGTTCTGGGTGGCCAAGGCCTCCGTCGAGGCCGTGCTGCTGGCCGTCGGCTGGGTCCTCGGCGGACCGGTCGGCGTCGGCACCCTCTGCTTCCTCGTCTTCGTCGACGGCCTCATCCAGCCCTTCATGGCGTTCAACCGGCGCGCCCTGCGCCTGGAGAACCGCGGCCTGGTCCTGGCCGGATCGCACGCCGCCGCCCCCGCCCCCAGCGCACGGATCCGAGGTGCCGCATGACCACCAACCCGCTGCCCGTCCGCCCCCTGGGCACCACCGGCATGGACATCTCGCCCGTCGGACTCGGCGCCTGGTCGCTGGGCGGCTCCGACTGGGGGCCCCAGGACGACGCCGACTCGATCGCCACCATCCACCGCGCCGTCGCCACCGGCGTCAACTGGATCGACACCGCCGCCGCCTACGGCCTGGGCCACTCCGAGGAGGTCATCGGCCGGGCCCTGGCCGGGCTGCCCTCGGCGGAACGCCCGTACCTCTTCACCAAGTGCGGTGTGGTCCCCGACCCGGGCGGCCTGCGCAAGGTGATGACCGCCGACAGCGTCCGGCGCGAGCTGGAGGACTCGCTGCGCCGGCTCGGTGTCGAGCACATCGACCTCTACCAGGTGCACTGGCCGGGCGACGGGCGGCTGCTCGCCTGGGGCCCGGTCACCGAGGACCCCTCGGCCCCGGTGCCCGGCACCCCGCTGGAGGAGTACTGGCAGACCATGGACGACCTGCGCCGTGAGGGCAAGGTCAGGGCCATCGGGCTGTCCAACCACGGTGTCGACGAGCTGAAGCGGGCCGCCGCCGTCGCGCCGGTCGACGCCGTCCAGCCGCCGTTCTCCGCCCTGGACCGCGGCGCCGCCGACGTCCTCGCCTGGTGCGACGCGCACGGCGTCGGCGCGCTCGTCTACCAGTCGCTCAAGTCCGGGCTGCTCTCCGGCACCTTCTCCGCCGAGCGGGTCGCCGCCCTGCCCCCGACCGACTGGCGCCGCGGCGCACCGGACTTCACCACCGGCCTGGCCGCCAACCTCGCCGTCGCCGAGGTCCTGCGCACCGTCGCCCGACGGCACGGCGCCACGGTCACGGCCGTGGCCGTCGCCTGGGCGCTCGCCTGGCCGGGGGTCGCCGGGGCGATCGTCGGCGCCCGCCGCCCCGGGCAGATCGCCGACTGGCCGCAGGCGGCGACGCTCCGGCTCACCGCGGCCGACCTCGACGAGATCGCGGACGGCATCCGCGCCCAGGTGCCCGACCCCGGGCCCGTACGTCCCTGAACCCCCCACGGTCACACGGAGGCTGCTCATGTCCTCACCGGACTCGGCACCACGCGCCACACCCCGGGCGGCGGCACTTCCCGTCCTGCTGCTCGCCTCGACCCTGGCCGTGATGGCCGGGGCCATGATCACCCCTGTACTCGAGGTCATCCGCGGCGATCTCGACCTCAGCGGGACCGCCGCCGGTCTCGTCATCACCGCGCACGGTCTCGCCATCGCCGTCACCAGCCCGGTGGTCGGCCGGCTGATCGACCGCTACGGCGTGCGCGGACCGCTGGCCGGCGGACTCGTGCTGTACGGAGTCGCCGGCGCCGCCGGCCTGTTCACCGACGACTACGCCGCGCTGATCGCCGGCCGGTTCGTCTTCGGCGCCGGCGCCGCCGCCGTCTTCAGCGGTACGACGGTGGCGCTGCTCGCGCTCTACCAGGGCCCCGAGCGGGACCGGGTGATGGGCTGGCGCTCCACCGCGACCAGTCTGGGCGGGGTCGTCTGGCCGCTGATCGGCGGCGCTCTGGGCGGCCTGTCCTGGCATGCCCCGTTCGCCGTCTACCTCGTCGGCGTCCCCATCGGCCTGGCCGCGCTGTTCGTGCTGCCGGCCGGCTCCACCGGTCCGAAGGGGACCACCGGCGGCGTCCTGCCGCTGCTGCGGGAGCGCCCGGCCCTGCTCGGCTACTACGCCCTCCAGGCCGTCGCCGCGATCCTGCTGTACGGGGTGGCGGTCTTCCTGCCCCAGCGGCTCGCCCGGATCGGCGTCGAGGAGCCGTTCCTGGTCTCCCTCTACACCGTGGTGATGATGGCCGCCATGAGCCTCGTGGGGCTGGTGTACGCGAAGCTGCGCGCCGCCGCCGGCTATCCCGCCCTGCTGCGGACGGCCGCGCTGACCTGGGTGGTGTCGTTCGTCCTGCTCGGCACCGTGGACCAGCCCTGGCTGCTGCTCGTCGCCCCGATGCTGTTCGGCCTGGGGCAGGGCATCGCCTTCCCCGCCCTGACGGTGCTGGTGGGCGAGGCGGCGCCGGCCGAACGGCGGGGGCAGGCCACCTCCTTGTCCGGTACGGCCAACTTCGCCGGGCAGTTCGTCTCACCGCTGCTGCTCGGCCCCGTCGTCGCCGCGACCTCGCTCACGACCGGATTCCTCGCGGCCGCCGCGCTCTCCGCGGTGGTGTTCCTCGCCCTCCTGAGAATGCGCCACACCGAACGCCAGAACCCTCAGAACCCGCCAACATCCAAGGATGACCTGACACTTAACGCTCCCGGAACGAAATCCTCCTAGCTTTCGGCCCGACACCGCGCCAACCATGAGCACAACCGGGAACCCGAGGGGGCGGACGATGATACGGCTCTTACTGGCCGAGGACATGCACATGGTCCGCGGGGCGCTGGTCGCCCTGCTTGAGCTCGAATCCGATCTGGAAGTCGTGTCCGAACTGGAGCGCGGCGACACCATCGTCGCGGAGGCACGCAGACACAAGCCCGACGTCGCCGTCATCGACATCGACCTGCCGGGCCTCGACGGACTGACCGCGGCGGAACGACTCCATGAGGAGGTCCCGGACTGCCGCAGTCTCATCCTCACCAGCCTCGGCCGGCCGGGGACGCTGCGTCGCGCGCTGGACGCCCAGGTCGGCGGCTACCTCCTCAAGGACGCGCCGCCCGGCCAGCTCGCCGTCGCCATCAGGAAGGTCGCCGAAGGCCGGCAGGCCATCGACCCCTCACTCGCCCTGGCCGCCTGGTCCAGCGCCGAGAACCCGCTCACCCAGCGGGAGATCGACACGCTGCGGCTGGCGGCCGAGGGGGCCGGATCGTCGGAGATCGCCGACCAGCTGCATCTGGCCGTCGGCACCATCCGCAACTACCTGACGTCCGCCGTCCTCAAGCTCCACGCGCGCAATCGACTGGACGCGATTCTGATCGCCCAGGACGCCGGGTGGCTGCACTGAGCACCGGCGGCGGCAGGGGGCACTCGGCCACCAGGTGAAACCAGCCGGCGCCGTCCACCGACGCGGACAGGGTGCCGCCCGCCTCCGCGACCCGCCGGGCCAGGCTGTCCAGACCGCTGCCCTGCGCCCGGGGGCGGGAGCGGGCGCCCGAGGCACCGTCGTTGGACAGCACCAGCCGGATCCGGCCCCGCTCCTCCTGGAGCCGGATCCGGCACACGCCCGCCCTGCTGTGCCGCAGCAGGTTGGCGACGCCCTCCCGCAGCACGGTGGCCAGCAGGGTGCCGACCCGGTGATCGAGCGTCCCCTGCTCCCAGGGCCGGCCGGTCCTGCCGCCCTGGGTGGCCGGGCCCTCGACGGTCACCCGCATCCCGGACGAGCTCAACACCTCGCGTACGGAGGCGATCTCGTCGGCCAGGGACAGCATGCGGTAGCTCTCCGCCAGCGCCCGGGTCTCCTCCAGGGCCTTGCGCGAGATGTCGAGGATCTCCCGCAGCTCGCGCCGGGCCCGCTCCTCGTCCCGGCCGAGGAACCGTTCCGTCACCTCCGCCTTGAGGGTGAGGGCGGACAGGCTGTAGCCGAGCAGATCGTGCAGGTCCCGGCCGAACCTCCGCCGCTCCCGCGCGGTGACCAGTCGCAGCAGCTCGCCGCGTTCGCCGGCCGGATCGGGCCGCCGGGACGCGCTCCCGAGCAGGCCGTGGCAGAGCAGCCATGCCACCAGGCAGTCCGCCGTCAGCTCCAGGTCCACCCACAGCGGCAGCCGGACCAGCCAGGCGATCGCGACGGCGGCGGCCAGCGCCAGGAGTGTCAGGGAGCCCCAGACCAGGCGCGCGCGGCGCGGCGCCGGCCGGGTCCGGCCCCGCAGCAGCCCGTACGCCAGCGGCACACAGGAGACGAGCAGCAGGGCGGCCGTGAAGCCCAGCACCTCCGGGGCGGAGCCGCCGCCGGCGACCAGGCAGCCCACCCCCGACACGCCGACCAGGCCCTGCACCACCGCCGCGAGGATGATCTCCGAGCCGCCGACCGGATTCGGACTGAATAATTCCGCGAAGTCGCGGGTGTCCCGTCCGCCGTCCGACGGCCGGCGTGCCCTGTCGTCCACCCCGAATTCCGACATCCGTCCCACCCCCTCCAGCAGACGCCAGGCGCCTGAGACATTTGAAAGGGATACTACGCGCTCAGGAGATCGTCACCATTCCCGTGCCGGCGAAGTAACGCAGTATTTCGCAAGACACCGAAATAGGCGTGGGAAGGGCCCGTACCGATCGTCCCAGGCACCCCCTGCGCCCGATGACGCGCACCACCTCGCAGACCTCCGCGCGGTGCATCTCGACGCAGTAGCGGCCCCCCGCGGCCACCATCACCGGGCCGTTCTCCCCCGCCCGGAAGGCCACCCCGGCGGCCAGCCGCACGCGCTGGTCGGGTCCGGCCGAGCCTGGCCGGAACCGTGCGTCGTCGGCGATCGGCACCACCGACAGCAGCGGCCCGCCCAGATCCTCCGGCCCGAGGGAGCGCACCACCAGGTGGGCGAGCCTGGTCAGCACCGGCACGAGCAGGGGATGTTCGGGGCCACTGCGGTCGTCCGTGACGTTCTCCAGGAGCGAGGGCCCCAGTGTCATCCGGTCGAGGGCCCGCAGCACCAGCGGGTGCGGACAGCGCAGCCGCACCGTCCCGGAGCCGCTCAGGACATGGACATCCCCTCCCGCGCCGGCCGCCCGCAGCCGGACGTCTTCCCGCAAGGACCACAACGATTTCATCGGCGACTCTTCCCGTCCTGCCGTCTCGGTCGCGGGCGGGATTCTTCCGCACCCCTTCTCCTTTCACCAGTGAATTGCTCATGGGCGGCCCGTGAGTTTCTCACACCCTGAATAACTCATATTCGGCTCATGACGGGTTCACTGGGGCCGGGCGTACGCCACTGGCAATCTCGGAATCCTCGTGACCGGTCCAGTGCCGGACGCCCATGGGATCAGAACCGGAGGCATGGTGTTGCACATCGAAGTCCTCGGCCCGCTGCATGTCGCGGTCCGGGGCGTGTCCATCGTCCCGACCGCTGGAAAACCACGCCAACTGCTGGCACTGCTCGCCCAGCACGCCGGGCACATCGTCTCCGTACCGACCCTGGTCGAGGAGATCTGGGGAGACGAGGCCCCGCGCAGCGTGTCGACCACCCTCCAGACCTATGTGCTGCAGGTACGCCGCAAGATCACCACCGCGCTCGAGCAGGTGTCCCCCGGCAGCGGCGCCGACGCCAAGGCCCTGCTGACCACAACGTACGGCGGCTACCGCCTCGCCGCCCCCGAACGCCCCGGCGACGCAGCCCGGTTCGAGGAGCTGGCCGGGCAGGGCATCACCGCCCTGGAGGCCGGCGATCCCCGGCGCGCCTCCGCCGTCCTGCGCCGGGCGCTCGACCTGTGGCGCGGCCCCGCCCTCGTCGACGTGCCGGTGGGCCGGGTCCTGGAGCTGGAGGTCCTCGCCCTCGACGAAGCCAGGGCCCGGGCCCTGGAGCTGCGGATCGAGGCCGATCTTCAGCTCGGCCGGCACGCCACGCTCATCGGCGAACTGCGGGTGCTCACCGCCCGGCAGCCGCTGCACGAGGGCCACCGCGCCCAGTTGATGCTGGCGTTCTACCGCTCGGGCCATCCGTGGCGCGCGCTGGAGACGTTCCAGCAGTTGCGGGCGGCGCTGCGCGAGGAGCTCGGGGTCGAGCCGTCGCCCCGCCTCCAGCGGCTGCACCAGCAGGTGCTCTCGGGCGCCCCGCAGCTCGAACGGGACTCCTCGTACGAGACGTTCGCCAGCTGACGTACGGCCCAGCTCACCACGCACCCCGCCACATCGGGATCGGTGCCGAACCGCCACCGGTCCCGCTCGGACGGATCCACGGGGCGGCCGTCCGGGCCCCGCGGGCCGTACCCGGCCGGGCCGCGGACCAGGCCGAAGGCCGTGAACGGCAGCCGCAGCCCCACGCCCAGCGCCTTGGTGTACGCCTCCTTGCGCGTCCACAGCCGTACGAGAGCGGCGTTGCGCTCCTCCTCCGGCAGCGCGGCGAGGGCGCTTCGTTCGTACGGGGTCGTCATCTCGGCCACCAGCGGCGTGCCGTACACACCGCGCCCCGCGGGCTCGACGTCGACGCCGACCCGGCCCCTCGCGCTCACCGCCGCCACCAGCAGACCGCGGGTGTGGCCGAGGCTCACCTCCAGCTCCGGGTGGCCGCGCAGATAGGGCCGGCCGCCGGGGGCCCGGCCCAGTTCCAGCGCGCCGGGCGGCCGCCGTAGGGCCGCGCCCGCGGCGGTCAGGGCGAGCCGGCGGGCCCCCTCCGGCCAGTGGGACGGATACCCGGCGACCACCGCGAGCCCGTCGTCGCGCACCGCGGCGCGCACCGCCCGCCAGGACTCGTCCGGCCGGACGAGCGGCACCTGAGAGGCCATGGGGTCAGACGGCCGTCAGGGCGGGGGCGGGGCGGCCGAACGGCGACCGGGTGGGGCCCGCCCCGGCGGCGGGCGGCCCGCCGAGCGCGACCGCCACCTCGTAGACCTCGTCGCGCCACTCGGTGGCGGCCCGCGTCGGGACGGCCCGGGACAGGCCGATGACCAGCCGGTGCAGGGCCGCGACCAGGCAGATCCGGTCGCCGGACCGCCGCAGGCGGGGGGAGCCGGGGACGCGCCAGCCGTCCAGGCAGGCGGCGGCCGCGGTCAGCAGCGCGTACCGGTCGGCGAGCGCCCACGGGCCGGGGCCGCCCCCGTCGTTCCCCGGTCCGTCCGGGCGCGTCAGGGCGGTGGCCCGTACCACCAACTCCGCGCGCTCCTCTTCGAGGACCCGGACCAGGGAGCCCAGCGCGCGGGGCAGGGCCTGGGCGGGGGCGGCGGTGACCGGCCGGGCCAGCCGGTCGTCCCCGGCGGCAAGCGCCGGCAGCCGCGCCGCCACGTCCCGGGTGCGCGCGGCGGCGCCGGGGGCCGAGGCGGCCGTCTCCAGGCGCCGCACCTGGTCGCGGTAGCGGGCGGCGGGTCCGCCCGTCTCGTGCAGCCGCGCGCCGAGCGCCGCGGCGAGACCGTCGGCGCCGTCGAGCAGCAGCCGGGGGGAGAGATAGCGGGCGACCACGGCGGCGGCGGGCCGCTCCACGGCGGCGTGACCGAGCCGGTGGCAGGCCCACAGATCGGCGTAGGCCCCGGCGACGGCGGCCCGCGCGCGGGCGGACGGGCGTCCGGCGGCGGTGACCGCCTCGATCACCGCGTGCAGCGCGCTCTCGGCCGCGGTGAGCGGCATGCGCGCCGGGCCACCCGCCGGCATCGAGGGCAGACCCGCCGGGCCCGGCGCCGGCCCACCCGCCGGAACCTGCGTCAGCGCCCCCGCCCGGACCCGCGCCGGAGCACGCGTGGCCCCGTTCATACGGCATCGGGCAGGTGGTCGTAGCTGACCGTACGGGAGCGTGTCGACACCTCGTCGCCGTCGACGACCAGCACGTCGTGGACCACACAGCTGGGCCAGACCTCCGGGCGTTCGCCCGGCCTGATCCGGACGATCAGCGCGTAGACCGTGGAGCGGTAGCTTCCGTCGGGCTGCGGGTCCAGGACGAGCTGGTTGAAGTAGTGCCGCCGCCGCACCGGGTCGTCCGCGAACTTCTCGTGGAAGCGGTTGAGTTCGGCGACGATGCCGGGCCGGGTGCGGGCCGGCTCGGTGCCCGGGGTGTGCTGGAAGGTGCCGTCCTCGGTGAAGGTGGCGGCGTACTCCTCGAAGCGCCCGTCGTCCAGCGCCTGCATCTGCCGGGCGTAGAAGTGCTGGACGAGGGCGTACAGACCGGTCCGTACACCGGTCGGTACCGGGGTGGCGGTCTCGGCGGTCATCATGCTCCTCCAGGGTTCGTCGGCTGCGTCGACGATCGCTCCGGCCGCTCGAACCGCCCTTGAGCGGCAAGGGATTCGATCCCCGTTCCAGCGGCGCTCAAGGCCACCGCAGCAGGCTCGGCGGGTATCCACGACCGGAGCTGCACAGGAGGACAACAATGACAACGGCAGTCAGGCCGGTGGCCCTGGTGACCGGCGCGACCAGCGGCATCGGCCTCGAGATCACCCGGCGGCTCGCGGGGCTCGGCGCCCGGGTCTTCGTCTGCGCCCGGCAGCAGGAGCCGCTGACCACGCTGATCAAGGAGGAGCGGGACGCCGGGCACGATGTCGACGGCATCGTCTGCGACGTCTCCGACCACAGCCAGATCAAGGCGTATGTGAAGGCGGCGGTGGACCGCTTCGGCCCGGTCGACATCCTGGTCAACAACGCCGGCCGCAGCGGCGGCGGCGCGACCGCCGAGATCCCCGACGAGCTGTGGCTCGACGTGATCAACACCAATCTCAACAGCGTCTTCCTGATGACCAAGGAGGTGCTGACGACCGGCGGCATGCTCGGCAGGGAGCGCGGTCGGATCATCAGCATCGCCTCCACCGGCGGCAAGCAGGGCGTGGTCCACGCCGCCCCGTACTCGGCCTCCAAGCACGGTGTCGTCGGCTTCACCAAGGCCCTCGGCCTGGAGCTCGCCCGTACCGGCATCACCGTCAACGCGGTCTGCCCCGGCTTCGTGGAGACGCCGATGGCCGAGCGGGTACGCGAGCACTACGCGTCCATCTGGGGCGTGAGCGAGCAGGAGACCCACGACCGGATCACCACCCGGGTGCCGATCGGCCGCTATGTGGAGACCCGCGAGGTCGCCGCCATGGTCGAGTACCTGGTCGGCGACGACGCCGCGGCCGTGACGGCGCAGGCGCTCAACGTCTGCGGCGGCCTGGGCAACTACTGAGCCGGTCCCCCGACGCGCGGATGCCCGGCCCCTCCTGTCCTGGAGGGGCCGGGCATCCGCGTCCGCGCGCTCAGCGCACCGCGCTGCCGTGCTCCTGCGCGTAGGCCGCCGCGTGCGTCATCGTGGTCAGGCTGTTGCGGCCCAGCGCCTCGCGCAGATACCGGCGCGCGTCGGCGAGGGTGGCCCCCGCGCCGAGCACCTCCTCGACGGCCGACGGATCGATGGCCACCGTGTGCCGGGAGACGGCGACCGGGCCGTCCGGCCCGTCCGTGAAGGTCCACAGCCCGCTGTGCCCGCTCAGCAGCCGCGGCATCTCCAGCTGCTTGTACGCGATCCAGCTCGGCTCCCGGCAGACGCGCACCGACCGGGTGCGGTGCGCGCTGCCGTCGGCGGTGACGGTGTCCATCTCCAGGGTCTGGATGCCCGGGACGTCCTCGGTGAGACGGGCGCGGGAGACGTGCGGGAGACGCTCCGCCCACAGGTCGGCGCGGTCGACGAAGGCGTACGCGGCGGCCGCCGTGCCGGTCAGCGGCACGGTGTCGGTGAAGGAGAACACCACCTCCTCGACGTCGGCGCCGAGTTGGGCGATCCGGGCGAGCGCGGCGAGCTCCTGGGGGCTGTTGCGGTCGAGCGCCCGGTGGATCCGTTCCAGGGTCGCCGGGTCCTCGTCGAGCGCGGCGAACCGGTGCCGCAGCACCACCTCGGTGCGGCCACCGGGTAGGGCGCGGAAGAGCCAGCCGCCGCTCATGGAGGCGAACGGAGGTGCGCTGCGCTCCTGCCGGAAGGCGATGTAGAGCCGTTCGGGGTCCAGGACGCGGCGGGAGACCCAGCTGACCACCTCGCCGTTGACCTGGGCCCAGATCTCGAAGCGCTCGTCGCGCTCACCGTGCTCCAGGTGGTGGACGTGGACGCTGGGGCCGAAGATCGCCGGCCAGCGGGTGGTGTCGGCGACCAGGTCGTAGAGGGTGCGCGGCGGGGCGTCGACGACCAGGGTGTGCTCGGTGCGGTGGATCGTGGTCACGTTCGGTTCTCTCCTCCGTACGGGCGTCGGAACGGACGGCGGGGCCCGCCCCCGGGGAACCCGGGGGCCGGCCCCGTGGGGGTCGCCGGAGCGGTCAGACCGCGGTGGCGGGTACCGAGCCGTTGACGATGTCGAGCAGGGCGCGGGGCGTCTCGACCTCGGCGACGTCGTCGTCGCTGAGGTCGACGCCGTACTCCTGCTTGATGCGGGCGGCGCTCTCCATCAGGGCGAGGGAGTCGTAGCCGAGGTCCTCGAAGGTGAGGTCGAGGATGTCCCCGCTGAGGTCGATGCCGTCGTCCTCGCCCGCGCAGGCGACGAGGATGCGGCGCAGGTCGTCCAGGGTCATCAGGGGTGTCCGGGTCATGGCGTTCGGTCTCCTCGGGGTGGGGTCAGGGGGTGGGGGCGGTGACGACCAGGGCGGAGTTGAAGCCCCAGCGGCCGCGGGCCAGCACGAGCACGGTGGTGACCGGCAGTTCGCGCGGTTCGCCGAGCACCAGGTCGAGGCCGTACTCCTCCGGCACCTCCGTGGTGCCGGCGGTTCCGGGCACCACCTGGTCGCGGATCGACATCAGGGCCGCGACCACGTCGACGGGTCCGCCGCCCGAGTACATCCGGCCGGTGAGCGTCTTGGGCGCGGTGACCGGGACTCCGCGCGGCCCGAAGACGCCGGTGATCGCCTCGGCCTCGATCCGGTCGAGCGCGGGGACTCCGGCCGCGTCGGCGTACACCACGTCCACGTCTGCTGGTGTCACCCCGGCCTGGGCGAGGGCCAGTTCGGCCGCCCGACGCAGGCCGGGCGGGCGGCCGGAGCCGGGGGCCGGGTCGAAGGTCGCGGCGTACCCCGCGATCTCGCCGTACAGCTTGGGGGCGCCCCGTTCGGCGGCCGACGAGGCGTCCTCGACGATGAGAATCGCCCCGCCCTCGCCCGGCACATGGCCGCGGGCGTGGGCGTCGAAGGGCAGATAGGCGCGGGCCGGGTCGTCGGACGTGGAGACCAGGCCGCCGGCGAGCTGGGAGGCCCAGCCCCAGGGGTCGAACGCGGAGTCGACGCCGCCGCTGAGCACCAGCCTGGTGCCGCTCGCGATCGTACGGCGGGCGTGGCCGATCGCGTCCAGCCCGCCGGCCTGCTCCGCGACCAGGGCCGCGCTGGGTCCGCGCATCGCGTTGCGGATGGAGATCTGGCCGGTGTTGACGGCGTAGAACCAGGCGAACGACTCGTACACCGAGACGAACTCCGGCCCTTGGGCCCAGAGCTTCTGGAACTCCTGGTGGGTGAAGTCGAATCCGCCGAGCGCGTTGGCCGTGACCACCCCCATCTCGTAGTCGGGCAGGGTGTCGGGGGTGACGGCCGCGTCCGCCAGCGCCCAGTCGGCGGCCGCCAGGGCGTAGCGGGTGGAGACGTCCGTCTGCGGCAGCAGCCGGCTCGGCAGATGGTCCTTCGCCTCGAAGTCGAGGATCTGTCCGGCGAGCCGGGACGGGAAGGCGGTGGTGTCGAACCGGGTCAGCTCGGAGATTCCGCTGTTCCCGGTGAGCGCCGACTTCCAGTACTCCTCGGCTCCCAGGCCGCCGGGCGCGGCGACCGCCACCCCGGTGACCACGGTACGTGCGCTCATCGGCCCGCCACCTCCGGTCGGTGCAGCACCATCGCGCTCTGGAAGCCGCCGAAGCCGCTGCCCACCGACAGGACGGTGTCGACCCGCTGCTCGCGCGCCGTCAGCGGCACGTAGTCCAGGTCGCACTCCGGGTCGGGCGTGTGCAGGTTGGCGGTGGGCGGGACGACGCCGTGCTCGATGGCCAGCGCGGACGCGGCGATCTCGATGGAGCCGATCGCGCCGAGCGAGTGCCCGACCATCGACTTGATGGAGCTGACCGGCACGTCGTAGGCGTGCTGGCCGAGGCTGCGCTTGAACGCGGCGGTCTCGTGCCGGTCGTTCTGCTTGGTGCCGGAGCCGTGGGCGTTGATGTAGTCGATGACGGTGCCGTCGAGGCGCGCCTCGTCGAGCGCGACGCGGATCGCCTCGGCCATCTCGCGGCCGTCCTTCTTGAGCCCGGTCATGTGGTGGGCGTTGCAGCGGGTGGCGTAGCCGCCGATCTCGGCGTAAATGTGCGCGCCGCGCCGCTTGGCCGCCTCGTACTCCTCCAGGACGAACATGGCGGCACCCTCGGCGAGGACGAAGCCGTTGCGCGAGCCGTCGAAGGGCCGGGAGGCGTGGGCGGGATCGTCGTTGCGCGGGGTGGTCGCCTTGATGGCGTCGAAGCAGGCGACGACGATCGGCGAGATGGGGGTGTCGGACGCTCCGGCGAGCACCGTGTCGACCGTGCCCTCGCGGATGAGCTGCACGCCGTAGCCGACGGCGTCGAGTCCGGAGGTGCAGCCGTCGGAGACCATGGTCACCGGTCCCTCGGCACCGACGGTCCAGGCGACTTCGGCCGGCATCACGCCGGGGCTGAGGTAGTCGAACATGTGCGGCGAGAGGTAGCCGGGGTCGACCACCCACTCCTTGCCCGCGTCCGACATGACCAGGTACTCGTTCTCCAGGCTGGTCGCGGAGGCGACGGCGCTGCCGAGGCTGACGCCGACGCGGTACGGGTCGAGCGAGCCGATCTCCAGGCCGCTGTCGGCGACCGCGTCGCGCGCGCACACCACGGCGAACTGGGTGGCGCGGTCCATCCGGCGGATCTCGCGAGGGCTCAGGCCCTCCGCGCGGGCGTCGAAGTCGACCTCGCCGGCGATCCTGGAGCGGAAGGGTGAGGCGTCGAAGAAGGAGATGGAACGGGTGGCCGTACGCCCTTCCGACAGCAGCCCCCAGAACTCCTTCGTCCCGGCGCCGCCCGGCGTGCGGACACCGATCCCGGTGATGACGACGCGGCGGTTCATGGCCGGCGTCCTGTCGTAGTCCACTGCTGTTCATCGCTGCTCATGCCCAGCAGGCTGGCCCAGGCGCCTTGAGCCGGACTCGAACGCGGGCAGGGCGCGGCACGAGCGGGCGGGTGGGAGGCGGCGCTGCCGTGCACGCGGAAAACTCCAGGCGCTCGGTTGCGGCGGGTGTTTGGATGATCTTCATGCTGACGCGACTCGAGAGCTATTACGACGCCGTCCCGCGCTCCGCCGCCCGTGCGGAGGAGTTCGGGCCGCTGACCCTCTTCGTCCGGGAGGGGGAGGGCTGGCCGTACTACGCGCGACCCTCGCTGGGGTACGCCGGGGAGGTGGCGGCCGCCGACGTGGACCGGGTACGGGCGCGGCAGCGGGAGCTGGGGGTGCCCGAGGCGTTCGAGTGGGTGGCGGAGACGACGCCGGGGCTGCGGGCCGCCGTCGAGGAGAGCGGGCTCGTGGTGAGCGAGCACCCGCTGATGGTGCTGGACGGCGAGGGTGTGCCGGCCGCCGCGCCCGAGGGTGTCACCGTACGGATGGTCGGCGCCGACGATCCGGTCCTGCCGAGCGCGGCCGCCGCGCCGTACGCGGCCTTCGGCGTCGCGCCGCCGCCGGGCGCGGCCGCCCAGGTCGCCGCCAGGATCACGGCGGGGCTCACACGCCTCGCCGCCGCCCTGGACGCGGACGGCACGGCGCTGTGCGCGGGTCAGCACCAGCCGGTCGGCGCGGTCTCGGAGGTCGTCGGGGTCGGCACGCTGCCGGCCGCTCGCCGCCGCGGTCTGGGACTGGCGGTGACCGCCGCCCTGGTCGCCGACGCCCGGGCGCGGGGTGTGGAGACGGTCTTCCTGACGGCCACGGACGGTGACGTGGCCCGGCTGTACGGCCGGCTGGGGTTCCGTACGGCGGGGACGGGCCTGATCGCCGAGCCCGCCTCCTGACCCGGCCTGCCGAGAACGCGGCAGAAATTCTCTCCGGACGTGTCACATCGGTGTCCCGCGCTCCGTCGATGCGGTGAGGCCGACGGAAACGGCCGCACCGACCGCCGAGGAGCGACCACCATGCAGCACGAACTCAAGGCCCGGCTCACCAACCCCGCCGCCCTCCTGCCGGGGGCCCTGCCGGCCATTCAGGACCTGCTCGAGGTCACCCGTCAGGGAGGAGTCCCGGAGTCCACCCTGGAGCTGGTGCACCTGCGGGCCAGCCAGATCAACGGCTGCGGCTTCTGCGTCGACTTCGGGGTCAGGAGCGCGAGGAAGGCGGGCGTGAGCGACGAGCAGCTGTTCACGGTCGCCGCGTGGCGCGAGGCGCCGTACTTCTCCGCGGAGGAGCGGGCCGCCCTGGCGCTGGCGGAGGCGGCGACCCGGATCGCGGACACCTCGGACGCCGTGCCGGACCCGGTCTGGGACGAGGCCGCCGCGCACTACGACGAGAAGCAGCTCGCCGCGATCGTGCTGATGGTCGGGATCACCAACCTCTTCAACCGGGTCAACGTCACCACGCGGCAGCCCGCGGGCACCGTCACCTGGTAGCCCCGGCTCCCCTGGACGCACGAGAAGGTGGCGGGACCCCGTCCGGTCCCGCCACCTTCGTACAGGTGACTCAGATGTGATCGGTGCCGGTCAGTCGGCGACCACCAGCGAAGGCGTCTCCTTCGTCAGCACCTCGCCGCGGAAGAAGGCCGGGCTCCTGCGCTGCATGACCACCATGATCACCGCGCCGAGCAGCAGCAGTCCGACACCGATGACGAAGACGGAGCCGACGCCGAGCACCGAGGAGCCGCTGCCGTAGGCCGGGTCCCACATGTCGTACAGCGTCTTGCCGAAGACCGCGGTCAGCATCAGGCCGCCGACGCCGGGGAAGACGCCCTTGACCATCAGGTTGGCGAACGAGCCGGTCAGCTCCTTGCGGAAGAACCAGACGCAGGCGAAGGCCGTGATCGAGTAGTAGAAGCAGATCATCAGGCCGAGGGCGTAGATCGTGTCGACCAGGACGTTCTCGCTGACCAGGCTCATCACCGCGTAGAAGACGCCCGTGGCGACACCGGCCCAGACGGTGGCGCGGCCCGGCGTCTTGAAGCGCGGGTTCACCCGGGCGAAGGCCGCGGGCAGCGCCTCGTACGTGCTCATGGCGAGCGCGGTACGGGCGACCGGGATGAAGGTGGTCTGGAGGCTGGCGGCGGCCGAGGCGAGGACGGCGACGAAGAGCAGGACGCCGAGGCCGGAGCCCATGATCGGGCCGGCGAGGACGGCGAAGACGTTGTCGGAGGTGTCCGGGTTGCCGAGGCCGGTGCCCTCCTCGCCGATGCCCGCGTACATCTGCACGGCGATGGCGACCAGCAGGTAGGAGGCGACGATGACGACCATGGCGAGGAGCGCGGAGCGGCCGGGGGTGCGGGCGCTGCCGGTGCTCTCCTCGTTGATGGACAGGCAGGCGTCCCAGCCCCAGTAGATGAAGATCGACAGGGAGAGGCCGGCGGTGAAGGCCGAGAAGGACTCGACGCCGAAGGGGTTCAGCCAGGTGAGGGAGAAGTCGAGCGACCCGGCGACCTGGTCCGCCTTGCTGATCGCCATGAAGGCGAAGATCACGATGACGGTGAGCTGGAGGCCGACGAGGGCGTACTGGACCCACTTGGTGGCGGTGATGCCGCGGTAGCTGATCGCCGTGGCGATGCCGATGAAGACCAGCGTGGTGAGGATGTGGACGGCCTTGTTGCCGTCGAGGGCCGCGACGCTCTCGCTGCCGGTGACCTCCCCCGCGGTGAGCCAGAAGAAGGAGGTGGCGACGCCGGCGAGGTTGGACAGGACGACGATGGTGGCGACCAGCAGGCCCCAGCCGCACATCCAGCCGACCTTGGGTCCGAAGGCCTTCACGGACCAGGTGAAGGAGGTGCCGCAGTCGGGCAGGGCCCGGTTCAGCTCGCGGTAGGCGAAGGCCACCAGGAGCATCGGGAGGAAGCCCGCGAGGAAGATCGCGGGCATCTGGAGTCCGACCTCGCCGACCGTGGGGCCGAGCGTGGAGGTCAGACAGTAGACGGGGGCGACGGTCGAGATGCCGATGACGGCGCCGCCCATCAGCCCGACGGAGTTCCCGCCGAGGCCCTTCGTGCGCACGCCGTGGGTGTCGCCGGGGGCGTCGACGCCCCTTACCGTGTCTCCGGCCATGGGCCGTGCATCCATCTGAGTCATGAGCAGGACGTTAGGTGCTGCGGTTTCCACATCCGGAAGATCGGAATCCACTCAGCCCATCGATCTTTACCTTGCATTGCGGGACACAAACCGGACAGTCACCAATGATTGAAAGATCGACCATTCGCCGCACCGGCCGATTGGTTGGCACATCGAGGGATGTCCGATATGCGGGAACCGCAGCCGAGCCCGAAATGTCCGAATTCAAAATTTCCCGTGCTTGTTTTCCGGCCATCTCCCGGAGGACACCCGGAGGTCTCCCGAAGGCCGCGTCCGGTGATCAACCGGGCCGGACCGCCGCCTGCGTCTCACTGTAGGCGCGCGGGGCGTACGAGCCGACGTCCCGCCCCACACCGCCCTTCTTGAACCCGCCGAACGGCGCCTCCATGTTCCGGCCCGCGGTGTTCACCCCGACGCCACCGGCCCGCAGCCGCGCCGCGACGACCGGGCCGACCATGGGAGACCTGGCACCTGACGATCCGCCAGGCAGCGGGAGGGCCCCTCGTCACCGCCGGCCCCCATCAGGCAAGGGGTTCGCCGACGTCGGCGGCCGCCAGGAATGTTGGTGGCGTATGATTTTTTGTACATAACCCACACGCGGGAGGCGCGGCATGGCTGTGACCCAGATCGACATAGACGATGACGCACTGCAACGCGCCATGGCCCTGTCCAAGGCCCGGACCAAGAAGGAGGCGGTCAACCTGGCCCTCCGCTTCTATGCCGACCGGCAGGACCGGGCAGCGCGCATCAGCCGTCACTTCGAGCGTGCCCGCACATGGGGAGCGATCGAGGACGCCGAGCGTCGGCATCAAGCCGAGAAGGACAGTCGGTGATCTATCTTCTCGACACGTCCGGTCTTGTCCGGCTGCTCAGTGACGCGGGACTCCAGTCCGCGTGGTACGACGCCGTCGACGCCGAGGCGATCGCGTCCTGCTACCCGCAGCGCGCCGAGTTCCTCTACAGCGCTCGGAGCAGTCGCGAGTACGACGAGATCGCCGAGATGTTCAGCGATCTCTACCCCGACGTAGCGGTCCCGAAGAACGCCGGACGCTGGATCAGCTCCGTCCAGCACCGGATGGCGAGGGCCGGAGAACACAGGAGCGCCTCGGCCGTCGATCTGATCACCGCCGCCACAGCGGCCCATCACGGCCTGACCGTCCTCCACGACGACGTCGACTACCGCACCATCGCCCGGCACGCGGCCGACCTGAGCGAGCTCAGCGTCCACGACGTCCGCTGATCGGCCAGGGCCGCCAGAGCCCCTCCGGCGTCAGACCCGGCAGATCGATCGAGCCGCGGCGCGGTCGTCACCGCGATGATGTTCGGGAAGGTCTCCACGCGCTCCACGGCAGCACTGAACTGACGATCCGTCAGCTCTCGGGGTACCCGGATCTGTGGCAGGACTTGTGCAGACAGTCACCCGATGCTGACGCGCCCCCTCCGGACAAGGCAGACTGTCTTGGGCGAAACCAGCGGTACGGCAGGGGGAGCTATGGACCGTGAGAACGGCCCGCGAGTTCCGGAGCAGCGGGCTCCGTCGACAGGTGGTCCCGACGACGTCGGTCAGGACCTGCGCTTCGGCGTGCTCGGCCCGGTGCGCGCCTGGCGGGCCGGGGAAGCGCTCCCCTCCGGCTCCCCGCAGCAGCGGGCGCTCCTCGCGGCGCTGCTGCTGCGCGACGGGCGCACGGCCACGGCCGCCGAGCTGATCGACGCCATCTGGGGCGACGACCCGCCCTCGCAGGCGCTGGCGGCGGTACGGACGTACGCCTCGCGACTGCGCAAGATCCTGCCGCCCGGGGTGCTCGTCAGCGAGTCGGGCGGCTATGCCGTCCGCACCCACCACTCGGCGATCGACCTGAACGTCGCCGCCGACCTGGCGGCCGAGGCGGAGAAGCTGCGGGCCGCCGGGGAGCGCGGCGAGGCGCGGGCCCGGATCAACAAGTCGCTCGGGCTGTGGGACGGCGAGGCGCTGGCCTCCGTGCCGGGACCGTACGCCGAGACCCAGCGGGTCCGCCTGGAGGAGTGGCGCCTCCAACTGCTCGAAACCCGCCTGGACATGGACCTGGAGGCCGGCGCCCACGCGGAGGCCGTCTCCGAACTGACGGCGCTCACCGCCGCCCACCCGCTGCGGGAACGGCTCCGCGAACTGCTGATGCTCGCCCTCTACCGCAGCGGGCGGCAGGCGGAGGCGCTGGCCGTGTACGCGGACACCCGCCGGCTCCTCGCCGACGAGCTGGGGGTCGACCCGTGCCCGGAGCTTGCCCGGCTCCAGCAGCGGATCCTGCGGGCGGACGCCGATCTGGCCCGCCCGATCGAGGAACCGGCACCGGCCCCCGTCGTCTCCCGCCCGGCCCAACTGCCCGCGACGGTCCCTGACTTCACCGGCCGCGCCGCCTTCGTACGGGAGCTGGGCGACCGGCTCGCGACCGCCGAGGGCTCCGTCATGGCGGTCTCGGCGCTCGCGGGCATCGGCGGCGTCGGCAAGACGACCCTGGCCGTGCACGTGGCGCACGAGGCCCGCCCGCACTTCCCGGACGGCCAGCTCTACGTCGACCTCCAGGGCGCGGGCGCGCGGGCCGCCGCCCCCGAGACGGTCCTCGGCTCGTTCCTGCGCGCCCTGGGCACCCCGGACTCCGCGATCCCCGACTCGCTGGACGACCGTGCGGCGCTGTACCGCTCGACGCTCGACGGCCGCCGGATCCTGGTGCTCCTCGACAACGCCCGGGACGCGGCCCAGATCCGTCCGCTGCTGCCGGGCACGGCGGGCTGCGCGGCGCTGGTGACCAGCCGTATCCGGATGGTGGACCTGGCCGGGGCGCATCTGGTGGACCTGGACGTGATGTCCCCGGAGGAGGCGCTCCAGCTCTTCACCCGCATCGTCGGCGTGGAGCGGGTCTCGGCGGAGCGCGAGGCGGCCCTCGACGTGGTGGCGGCCTGCGGCTTCCTGCCCCTCGCGATCCGCATCGCGGCGTCCCGCCTGGCGGCCCGCCGCACGTGGACGGTCGCCGTCCTCGCGGCCAAGCTCGCCGACGAGCGCCGCCGCCTGGACGAGCTCCAGGCGGGCGACCTCGCGGTCAAGGCCACCTTCGAACTCGGCTACGGCCAGCTGGAACCGGCCCAGGCCCGCGCCTTCCGCCTCCTGGGCCTCGCCGACGGCCCCGACATCTCCCTCCCGGCGGCGGCGGCCGTCCTCGACCTTCCGGCCCAGGACACCGAGGACCTCCTGGAGGCCCTGGTGGACACCTCGCTCCTGGAGTCGGCGGCCCCGGGCCGCTACCGCTACCACGACCTGGTCCGGCTCTACGCGCGTGCGTGCGCGGAGCGGGACGAACAGCCCCCGGTCGAGCGGGAGCGGGCGCTTTCGCGCCTCCTCGACTTCTATCTGTCGACGGCCTCCCGGGTCTACGCGATCGAGCGCCCCGGCGACCGCCTGGTCGACCACCTGGAGCCGACGGAGTACGACGGCCTGGCCTTCACCGACCGCCACGCGGCCCAGGACTGGCTGTACGCGGAGGCGAACTGCCTGCTGGCCTGCGTACGCCAGTCGGCGGGCACGGAGACCCTGCGGCGGGCGGTCGACCTGCTGTGGGCGTCGCTGGACCTGGCGGAGTCGGGCGCGAACTCCAAGGAATACGAGGCGGTGGCCGCGGGACTGCGCGACGCGGCGGCCGCGGCGGGCGACAGCCGGGCGGAGGGGCGGGCGGCCATCACGCTCGCGTACGTCCACCACGTCTCCGGCCGGTTCGACCAGGCCGACCAGGAGGCGCGGGAGGCGATGCGGCTCGCCGAGACCGTCGAGGACCGGCTCCCGCAGTGCTGGGCGGCGAACACGCTGGGCGTGATGGCGGTCTACCGCAACCGCTACGCCGAGGGCGAGCAGTTCCTCAACCGCGCCATCGACGCCTTCCGCGAGTGCCAGGACGGGCCCGGCGAGGCGAGTGCCCTGTGCAACCTCTCCCGCATCCATCTGGTCACCGGACGGACGGCGAGCGCGGTCAGCCTGGCGCGGCAGGGCGCGGACATGTACGACCGGATGGGCCACGCCCTGAAGGGGGCGAACGGCCGCTACGCCATGGGCGTGGCACTGACCCAGAGCGGTCAGCTCGGCGAGGCGTCCGAGAGCCTCGCCGCCGCCCTGGAGGTCTTCCGGGACAGCCGCCAGCGCCTCTGGGAGGGCATGACCCTCTTCCGGCTGGCGGAGGTCGAGGTGGCAGGCCGGCGGTTCGCCCAGGCGGCCTCGAACGCCGAGATGGCCCTGACCGTCCTGCGGGATGTGGGCGGCGACTGGCGTCGCGGCAACGTGCTCACCGTCCTGGGCCGCGCGTTGCACGGCATAGGGCAGCTGGGCCGGGCCGAGGTCTGCTGGCGGGAGTCCCTGGCCATCCACGAGAAGCTGGGCTCCCCGGAGGCGGCGGAGGTCAGGTCGCTGCTCCAGCCGGCCGCAGCCGCCTGACCGCCTGCCTGATCCCCTGCCCCCGCCCCCGTACTGGGCGTTCATCGTTCGTTTATCGCGGCCCGGCATGCTCTTACTCATCGATCCGTCGCGTCGGGGGGCAGACGGGTCGCCGGTGAGGCCGTGGCCCCGACGCACTAGGGTGATCGGCCCTGCGCAGAGGCCCGTTCGGCAGTCCACGGGGGAGCAGCCGGACGGGTCTCGCCGACCCATCTGAATCGAAGCATCAACAGGAGTTGCGATGAGCGACGAGCAGATCGTCAAGCCGACGAACATCCACGTCACCGGCGGCGAGGCGACCGACATCGAGACGAAGAACATCCACGTCACGGGCGGTGAGGCCACCGACGCGATAGCCGACAAGATCGGCATCAAGAACATCCACGTCACGGGCGGCGGCGAGGGCGGCGGCACCGCGTCGACCGAGAACATCCACGTGACGACGGAGCCGGCCAAGTAGACCACTCCCCACGGGGCGCAGCCCCGGCGGCACCATCGGGGGAGTCGCCGGTGCTGTGGAAGTCCGGAACGCCGGAACGCGAACGCTCGGGGGACACCCGACGGGTCTGGGGGGACCCGCCGGGCAGGGCGCGGCGCGAAAGCGACCGGACGCAAAGAGAAGGGGCCGGGCAGTCGCCCGGCCCCTTCGCCGCGCGCGGGTCCTTGGTTCGCCTTACGGGGCGTCGAGGTCGATGACGAAGTCGACGACGGTCGTGTCACCCCGCCGCACGATGGGATGCGCGACCTCGACCACGCGCCCCGAATCCGCGATGTGCCGCCGTGTATAACGCAACACCGGCACACCCGAACCGATACGCAGCGCCGCCGCCTCGTCCTCGCTGGGCATGCCGCACGTGAACGACTCGGTGATGCGGGCGACCGTAATCCCCAGGCTGGCCAGCTGAGCCCGAGTTCCGCCCGGCCACGGCTCGTGGATGGGATCGGCGACCGGCGTTCCGGCGACGTCGCTCCACCGCACGTAACTGGTGCTCAGCTGCGTCGGCACGTCGTTGTCGTAGAAGACGAAGTGCCGCGCGAGGAGCCGTTCGCCCGCCTCACACTCGAACAACGCCGCCACTTCCGTGTCCGCCTGGACCTTCTCGAAGCGCTTGTCGAGCCGGTACTCCGACCATCCGATGCCCTGATCCCTTGTGAACGGCGTGGACTTCGCTCCCGGAGCGGCTCGATAGCGATCCGCCGCCATCCGATGCACAGGTGGGCGCGGGCGCACGCGGGTACCCGCTCGTGCGCGGCTTTCGATCACACCCTCGTTGCGCAGCAGCCCAAGCGCGTTGCGAACGGTGACCTCCGAGACGCCGTACTCCTCGCACAACGCGGGGAGGATCGGCAGCCGTTCGCCAGGCCCGAACTCCCCAGAAGAAATACGACGCCGCAGGTCAGCGGCGATCCGCTGGTACTCGGGCTGTGCCACGCCACACCACCGTTCCGAACGAGCATCCCAATCTGCATACACATAATGTCCCGCCCGGCTTGACCGACGCCAACCGCATCGGCAGGGCGACGCCCCGCTGGTGGCGCACGAGCTGTTCGTGGCGTGTCTCGGCACGCGACCGGCCTTCGTCGAGATGACGCTGTCCACGGCAGACCACCGCATCCGCATCACCGCCCGAGGCCCCGTCGAGCTTCCCGTCCGTTGCAGCCACGGCCCAGGGCTCGCCATCATCCGGGGCTTCAGCACCACCAACGGCACGACCAGTGACGGCTGCGCGGTATGGGCCGAACTCGTCATTGGCAATTCGGCTCCGGAAGAGGCCCGTTGAAATGCTTCCCACGCTCGTCCGACTCGCGTCCCGAGTCCGCTCACTGGTGACGCCCACCGGTCGCCACCGTGCCGGCCGCACTCCCTTGCGCCCTGAACCGCCACCGCCACCACCTCCCCCGACGCGCCCCGCCCCCGCCGTCCGCGCCCGGCACGCCCCCATCGACGGCGCCGCCACCGCCCTCGTACGCCCCTATCTCCCCGCGTACGAGCGGGAGGAGGCTGTCCGGCAGCAGCGCCGGATCACCCTCCTCGCCGCCACGTACGGCATCGACCTCGACACCCGTGTCATCCACCCCTTGGAGACGGCATGAATCCGATCCGCTCCCCGCGTCTGCTCCCCTGGAGCGGTGCGGACGGCAAGCCCTGCTACCTGATCGGTGACGGCACGGGGCGTCTGTCCCGTCTCGCCGATCAGATCGAGACCGTGCAGCTCGGCCTCGCCCGCCAGATCCTGGAGAGGGCCCACGACACCCTGACCGGCGAGCGCCCGTCACCCGAGGAACTGCACGTCCTGGCCGGTCACCTCGTCGCCGCCCTGCGAGACGCCCTTCTCATCGCCGAGTGCCGCGACACCTCCGGCGTCGGCGAGACGCCATGAAGGCATGCATCGGTGTACAGGGCTGCGCCCGGGCCGCCACCTGAGCCGTCGTCCTCCTGCCCCCCACCGGCCGGGGCCCCGCCCCTACCCGTCCCCCCCTCGTCTGAGCCCGCAGTGCCCCTTCACTACCTTGCCGCTCGCGTCCGCGGCGAACTGGCCGTACGCCGTCAGGACCATGCCGGCGCCCAGTTCGCCGCGGAGGCGCTCGACCAGCCGGAGCGGGACCACTGCCGCGCGTCACCACGAGACGGAGCGCGGAGAGGTCGTACGAGCGGCGGGACGGGTGGTCCAGTGCCGTACGGCGAGGTCGCGCGCATGGCGCTGATGCGTGGCGCCGAGCGGATCTCGGCCCGGCGGGCGTACGAGACGGGGCTTGTGTCCGAGGTGACGGAGCCCGGCGGCACGCTGGACGCAGCCCGCCGGGCCGCCGCCGTCATCGCCTCGCATCCGACGGAGGCGGTGCAGGGCACGGTTCGCGCCGCGTGGCGAAGCCCCCGCACCCGGCGTAGCGTCGAGACCGAGAGCCGGACCGAAGGAGGCCGAGCGATGGTCCGCAACGTCATCGGCTCCGTCCTGGCGCTCGCCGGAGCGACGGCCGCCGTCTGGAGCCCCTTCCGTGCCTGGTACGACGGCCGTCACGGCAGGCACTACCGCATCGAGGACCTGTTCGGCGGGATCACCGACGCGAGGGCCGAGGTCATCGGGTCGATCCTGCTGCCGTTCGCCTTCGCCGCGCTCGTCACGCTGATCGGCCTGGTGCTCCGCTCGCGTCTGCTGGTCGCGGTCGCCGGGGTGATCGTGCTCGGCTTCACCGTCCTGTGGATGGTCCGGGTCGGTCAGGCCGAGAACGGCCTGACGGTCGGCGGCGAGCGGATGGGCCTCGACCACGGCGTCTTCTACGCCCTGGGAGGCGGGGTGCTGCTCCTGCTCGCCGCGGCGGTGATGTCGGGCCGCCGCCGGGAGCACGCGGTCCGGGTCGACGGTCACGGACCGCCGGACGAGGCCGGACCGGGTGACGCGCCCGTGTACCCCCGTGACACGGCCGCACCGACCCGGACGATGGACGAGCCGCACTGGGACGGGCGGGGCCAGGGCGAGAACCAGTGGGACCACGGCCGGGGCGGCCACCAGCCGTACCACCGGGACCACCCCGAACACCCGGACCGGTACGACGAACCACCGCCGCCGCAGCGCCCGTGAGCCCACCCGGGCGACTTGGGTGCCCGTCCGTCACACTCGCGGTGCCGCCGCTCCCCGCCCCGTCGCCGTGCCCTTGACCGCGTCGAGCGCGTACACGCAGCGGTCCTTGCTGCACGCGTACACGACCCCGCCCCGCGCCACCGGGGAACCGGTGATCTCGCCGCCGGTGGCGAGCTTCCAGCGCAGCTGGCCGCCGGTCGCGTCCAGCGTGTACAGGACGTGGTCGGCCGAGCCGAAGTGCACCCGGCCGTCGGCGACGACCGGCGCGCCGATCAGCTCGCCACCCGCCGCGAACCGCCACTTCGGCGTCCCCGTCACCGCGTCGAGCGTGTACAGCGCGCTGCCGCTGCCCACGTGCACGTTGCCGTCGGCGATCAGGACCGGCTCGACCGACTGGCGCGACTCGGTGGCGATCCGCCAGCGGTCCTGGCCGGTCGTCGCGTCGAGCGCGTACACCGTGCCGAGATGGTCGGCGAGGTAGACACCGCCGCCGGTGACGGCGGGCCCCGGGGCGAAGGCGGGCGGCGAGAGGAAGACGGCGGGCGCCTCGAAGTGCCAGCGGACGTGCCCGCTGGTGACGTCGATCGACAGCACGCGCGTACCGGCCGAGACGTACACGCAGCCGTCCTCCGCCCGCGCCACCCGGACCGGCACGCTGCCGCAGGAGGCGGCGTCGCCCACGGGGTACGACCAGCGCTCCACGCCCGTCCGCGCGTCGAGGGCCTGGAGCCGGGCGTCCCGCCACACGTACACGGTGTCGCCGTGCACGGCGGGCCCCGCCTCCGGGGTCTCGAAGTCGGTCTGCGCGCCGGTGATCTCCCACAGCTTGGCGCCGTTGGACGCTTCCCAGCCCTGGACCCCGCCGCCCCGGGTGCCGGTGACGACCGTGCCCCGGTCGACCTTCAGGGAGTACACCCAGGCGTCCGTCCGCACCCGCCAGCGCTCGCCGCCGTCGGACGCGTCCAGCGCGTACAGCGACGGCCCGTCCGAGGCGTGGATACGGCCCTGCGACACCGCCATGGACCAGGCGACGTCCCGGGTCTTGAACTGGCGGCGGCCGCTGGCCACATCGAGCGCGTGCACCTCGAAGGAGGTGACGTAGAGCAGGTCGCCGGCGACGACCGGGGTGCCCCAGACGTCGTTGGACATCCGGAAGCGCCACGGCCGCCAGTGGCCGGGTTCGGGCGCCGGAGCCGGTGCGGGCGGGGCCTCGGGGGCCGCGGCCGGGGGCGACGAGGGCAGCGGACGGGAGCCGGGCCGCGGACCGGGCTCGGCGCCGTTCGCACCGCCGCCGGGCGGACGGATCCAGCCGGTGGCCGGGCCCGCGTCGGCGCCGACGGCTGCCCGGGTGTCTGCCACCCGGGGGCCGGGGCCGATCGGGACGGTGCCGCCGGCCAGCCGTACGGGCCCGGCGGACTCGGCCGGAGCCGCGTGGCGCCCGCCGCCGGCCTGGCCACCACGCGGGTCGCCGCTCCACTCCGGCGCCTGCCGGGGCGGACGCGGCGGTGCGGGCGGGGCCGGAGGCGCGGCGACCGGCGCCGCGACGCTGGGGCGGCCGCCCCGCCGGTGCTCGATCATGGCCGTGGCGCGCTCCGGCAGCCAGGCCGAGGCCGTACCGCTGTCGTCGCTGCCCGAGCCGAAAAGATGGGGTGCGAGCTGCGCCTGCAGATCGGCCGGGCTGGGGCGGCGCGCGACGTCCGTCTGCATACAGGACTCGATGAGCGGCCGCAGCTCGTCCGGCAGCCCCGCCAGGTCGGGACCCTCCCTGAGCAGCATGAACACCGTCTCGACGGGGTTGGCGCCGTGGTAGGGGGCATGGCCGGTGGCGGCGAAGACCAGCATCGAGCCGAGCGAGAAGACATCGCTCGCGCCGGTGACACTGCGCGAGTCACGGGCCTGCTCGGGCGACATGTACGCGGGCGTGCCGACGGCGACGTTGGTCATGGTCAGCCGGGTGTTGGAGACGCCGGACGCGATACCGAAGTCGATCACGCGCGGTCCGTCCTCGACGACGAGGACGTTGGAGGGCTTGAGGTCGCGGTGGACCAGGCCCGCGCCGTGGATGGACTGGAGGGCCTCGGCGACACCGGCGGCCAGCCAGCGCACGGCCTGCGCCGGGAGCGGCCCGCACTCGTTCACTATCTCTTCGAGGGAGGGCGCGGGAACGTACGCGGTGGCCAGCCAGGGCACGGCCGCCCGGGGGTCGGCGTCGACGACGGCCGCGGTGTAGAACCCGGAGACGGCCCGCGCGGCCTCGACCTCACGGGTGAAACGGACACGGAACAGCTGGTCCTCGGCGAGCTCGGTCCGCACGGTCTTGATCGCCACGCGCCGCCCGGACGCCGAGCGCGCGAGATAGACCAGACCCATACCGCCTGCACCGAGCCGGCCCAGCACCTCGAAGGGCCCGATCCGTCTCGGGTCGTGCTGCGTCAGCTGCTCCACTTGCCTGCCACCTCCCCGTACGGGCCATGAGAATACGGCCCCGTGGCCCTGATTCTTCCTGTCCGAGGCGGTGGTTGCGAACCCGGGGGCGGATCGGGGTGTCTCAGGTCATATCCCCGGCCTGGCCGGTTCTCCCGGCGGCGGGCTCGCCGCCGGAGCGGGAGGTGGCCTCCGGGGTGGCGCCGGAAGTGGCTTCGTGGGTGGCTCCGGCGGTGGTTTCCGTGGTGGCTGCGGCGGCGCGCTCCTCGGACGGACCGGCCGGCCCCGCCGTGTCCGTCGGCTCGGCCAGGACCGCGAAGCGGGCGCCCTGGTTGTCGTGGAGGACGGCGATCCGGCCGTGCGGCGTGTCGAAGGGCGGGTTGGTGACGCGACCGCCGAGGCGAACGGCCGTCTCGCAGGTCTCGTCGCAGTCGCGGACGGCGAAGTAGACGAGGATGTGGCCCGGCATCTCGGCCGGGAAGGCGTCGGTCAGCACGGCCCGGCCGCCGAAGGCGGAGTCGTCGCCGGGGCGGGAGCCGGGCGGCGACCAGACGCGGTAGTCGAAGCCGCTCTCCCTGCCCTCCTCGGCCGCCTCCACCTGGCGGCCCAGGTAGCCGAAGACGGTGGCGTAGAAGGTGTCGACCTTGTCCCGCTCCCTCGTATAGACCTCCATCCAGCAGAAGGACCCGGGGAGCATCGTCTTCTCGAAGCCGTCGTCGTCACCCGCCTGCCGCAGCCCGAAGACGGCGCCGCCGGGGTCGGCGGCGAGCGCCATGACGCCGAAGGGTCCGACGGGGTACGGCTCCATCACCATCTGGCCGCCGGCCGCCTTGATCCGGGCCGCCAGCACGCCGGCGTCCTCGGTGGCGAGGTAGACGGTCCAGGTGGTGGGCATCCGGCCGTCCCGCTTCGGTACGAGACCGGCGACGCGCTTTCCGTCGCTGAGGGCCTCGTCCCGGTCGGGGTCGAAGGTCCAGCCGAAGAGCTCGCCGTAGAACCGCTTCCCCGCTTCCAGGTCGGGGAGCTGCGCGTCCACCCAGCAGGGGGTGCCCTCTGTGAATGCGGCCATGGCTCCACGCTAGGGCGGCGGGGTCCACCCCGCACGCCCCAAAATAGAACATACGCACATGAATGACCTCGGCGGCCCTTGATTTCCTTGGCTTGTCCACCGAAGTTGTCCACAGGCTGTTAATAAGCCTATTCGGGTGCGCCCCTCCCCGGGAGACGCCGGGGAGGGGTTCCGGAGCGGCCGGGGAGAGCCCGGAGCAGGGGTGCACCCCATTTGCAGTCGGCCAAATCGCGCGCTGATCACCCGTCGGTAAGCTGACGGCATGACAGGACAAGTACGCACGGTCGACGGCCGCGTGGCCGGACGACGAGGCCAGGCGACGCGGCAGAAGCTGCTCGACTGCCTCAGCGAGATGCTCAGCTCCTCGCCGTACCGGGACGTCAAGGTCATCGACGTGGCCCGGAAGGCGGGCACTTCACCCGCGACGTTCTACCAGTACTTCCCCGACGTCGAGGGCGCCGTTCTCGAGATCGCCGAAGAAATGGCGAAGGAGGGCGCGGCGTTGACCGATCTGGTCTCCGGCCGGTCCTGGGTCGGCAAGGCCGGCTGGCAGACCTCCGAGGAACTCGTCGAAGGATTCCTGGACTTCTGGCGCAAGCACGACGCGATCCTACGGGTGGTGGACCTGGGCGCCGCCGAGGGCGACAAACGGTTCTACAAGATCCGCATGAAGATCCTGAACTCGGTCACCAACTCCCTTACGGACACGGTGAAGGAGCTCCAGGCCAAGGGCAAGGTCGACAAGGACGTCAGTCCGGCCGCGATGGCGGGCTCGCTCGTGGCGATGCTGGCCGCGGTGGCCGGCCACCAGAAGGGCTTCCAGACCTGGGGTGTGAAGCAGAACGAACTGAGGCCCAACCTGGCGCTGTTGGTCCACCTCGGCATCACGGGCAAGAAGCCGACGAGGTAACCCGCGCCCACCCTTCACCCGTCCTGTCGCGCCGGTGGCGGTCCCGTCCGGGAGACCGCCACCGGCGTTCCCCTGTCCGGACCGGACTCACCCTTCCCCGCGCGGCCCCGGCGCCCGGGCCGAACAGCCCCGCCTCCGCGCCGCCCGGCCCCGCAGCCCGCACACCGGCGCGAAGAGCAGCTCGTCCGCCGTCGCCCGCTCGCCGTACAGGTGGCCTCGTCCTCCCCTCTGCAGGCGACCCCGCCACGACGCCCTATTTGATGTACCGACAGGTTCATGCCCACCACTTCACGGGACCGCTCCGGGCGCGCAGGTGCGGCGTGCGGACGGGAGCCTGCCGGAGCCGGCGGTGGCGTCGGGGACGGGCGGCTGGTTCTGCTCGTCGGGGACGGTGGTCCTTGGGCGGGGCTGACCCCGCCGGCGCGCCACGGCACGACGCAGGGGCCGGTGCTGGGCGACCCCGCCCGCGCCGGCCGGGTGCGCTGTCAGCGGATCACGCGCCCTCCCCGGCCGGTGGCCGCGGCTGCCGGGGCTCTGCCGCCTGGGTGACGGTGGCCTCGACGACGGCCCTGCCCTGACGCATCAAGGTCTCCCGCAGCCTCCCGGGATCCTCCCCGTCAGGGGCGAGCAGCGCGCGCTGCTGTTCGGCGACATAGGGCCAGGTCGCGATGGCGATCAGCGTGAGGACCAGGTGCGCGGTCTCGGTGAGGCCGATCCGGCCCAGGGCTTCGTTCAAGGTGCCGCACTTGTCCCGGTAGTACGCGGCGCGGACTTCCCGGTCCGGGAAGTCCTGGCCTCCGTAGTACAGGCCCTCCCAGGCGATCAGGTGGGCGAGCGTGCGGTCCTTGGCGTGGTAGTCGAAGATGTCGCCGACGTAGCGGCGGGCCGCTTCGAGGGTGTCGGGGACGGGGACCTGGCGGGTCAGGTCTTCGTAGGCGTCCCTGATGACGGCCGAGAACAGCCCCTCCTTGTTGGTGAAGTTCGCGTACAGGCGCTGCTTGTTGACGGAGGAGGCGGCGGCGATCCGATCGACGCGCGCTCCGGCAATGCCGTGCCGGGCGAACTCCTTCCGCGCCGCGTCGAGCAGCTTGCGCCGGGTGATCTGGCTCTTCGCTGTCTGCATGGGTTCACCATACGAGACGCCCCAACCATCTGGTTAGTTTCAAGAAACCACCTGGTTGGTTTCAAGACCCGGCAAAGAACCAACTAGATGGTTGCGTTGGTCGTGTCGATCTTCGTAGCGTGTGGATCACCGCGGGGCGAAGGCCGTGACACGGCGACTCCCGGAGGAATGGGGGATGCAGGCGCGCTGAGCGCCCCTCCGCGGTGGTCAGTCACTACACACAGGGGGTTTGGCATGAACGGAGCGCCTCGAACGCGCGTGGTCGTCGGGGACCGCTTCCCCGGCTTCGCCGCTCACGACAGCGTCGTCACGGTGTCCCAGTTCCTCGCCCAGCTGCGTGCCGGGGGGTACGCGGAGGGCTTGACCGTGGTGCGAGCCGGTCAGGGGGTGGGTGACTTCGAGTGGCACCTGCTGTGCGAGCAGGTGAGCGCGCACGGGCTCGAGTTCCGTGTGCGGCTGGTGCGGCCCGAGGGGGAGCTGGTCTCCCGGGCGGAGTGCCACAAGCGCAGCGAGCCGAACGCGCTCATCGCCGGCCTGCACCAGGTGGACGAGCAACTGTTCCGTGCGTCCCTGCGCCTGCACAACGACAACGAGCTGCTGCTCGACCACCAGACCGGTCAGCATGTGCAGGGCATGGTGGCGGTGGAGGCGGCCCGGCAGATGTTCCTCGCGGTCACCGAGCGGTTCTTCGCCTCGGCCCATCCCGGGTGCCACTACTACTACGTCATCGAATCCCTGAACACCGACTTCGAGAACTTCCTCTTCCCTCTCGACGCGCGGATCGACTACCGCGTGCAGGACGCGAAGGTGGACGACCCGGAGCGGCTGTGGTTCTCGGCGGAAATCGGTCTGCTGCAGGCCGGCAGGCGGGCGTCGGTCACCCGCGTCACCTTCACCGCCTTCGACGAACAGCTGCTCAAGCCGAAGGAGCACCGCCGCGCGGCGCGCGCCGTCGCGCACGCGGCCGCGGAACTGCTGGTGCCGGAGCCCGCCGGTGTCTGAGCGCGCGGCCGCCGCCGACCCGGCCGTGGCGTTCTTCGACGTCGACGAGACCCTGATCTCACTCAAGAGCATGTTCCGGTTCCTCGCCTTCTATCTGGAGGAGCGGGGCGAGGGGCCGGACACCTACCGACGACTGGCCGGAGAGCTGTCGGGCATGGCGGCCATGGGGGCGGCACGCGAGGACGTGAACCGCGCCTACTACCAGCTGTACGCCGGAGAGTCGGAGCGCCGCCTCGCCCGCCTGGGTGCGCGGTGGTTCGCCCGCGAGAGCGCCGACAGCGCTTTTTGGCTGCACGCTTCCGTCGCCGAGCACCACCGGTTGCGACGGACGGGGACGCAGACGGTGCTCGTCTCGGGTTCGTTCTTCGCCTGTCTCGATCCGATCGCCGCGGAACTCGGCGCGAGCGATGTCCTGGGCGCGCCGGTGGTCATCCGCCAGGGGCACCTCACTGGGGAGATCACCGAACCCATGATCGGGAACGGCAAGGCACGCGCCGCCCGTGCCTGGCTGGAGCGCAGCCAGGTCCCGGCCGAGCGCACCGCCGCCTACGGGGACCACCTGAGCGACCTGCCGCTGCTGCGGATGGCCGGCGTACCGGTCGTGGTCGGCGAGGACCCGCAGATGACCCGCCTCGCCAAACAGAACGGCTGGCGGCGACTCCCCCACGCGCGGGCGGCGGCCTAGCCCCGCGTCTCTTCTTCTCACTCCCTCTTCTCACCACCGCTTCCTTGGAGGAACACCCATGTCCGCTTCCCTGATCGTGACGTCCGAGCTGTCCGTCAAGCCGGACCGGGCCGACGAGGCCGCCGCTGCCTGGCTCCGTCTGCACCGGGACACCCCGGAATGCGAGCGCGCCCTCTTCCGGGCCCTTGACGGCACCTCCCTGCTGGAGTTCACGCCGCTGTCCGCCGTCGCCGACGTCGAGTCCCTGCGGGGCGACTGGCAGCGGCAGTTCGAGGAGCTCGCGCCGTTCGCGGAGGGGGACTTCTGCCGCGAGCTGCTCGAGTTCGTCGAGGCTCCCAAGCCGACGGACCTGCCGCTGCCCGCGACGCGGTACGTCCAGATGCGCCACGTCGAGGTCAAGCCGGCCCAGTACCAGGCCTACCGGACCTGGCGCGAGGAGACCATCTACGACGTGGTGCGGGGCCACGACGACGCGGAGGTCTTCCTGGCGTACCACTCCGTGCTGAGCAGCGCGCCGGGTGTCATGTTCATCTCAGGCTTCGACTGCTCGCCGGAGCGGTACAACACCGCCTTCACCTCGCCCCGTTACCAGGAGATCGTTCAGCAGGCCGGCGACCGGTACATCACCGGCGGCGACCGTGGCCTGTACACCACGTTCTACGAGCGGGTGGAGAAGTGACGGCGCCGGTGTCGGCCACGTCGACAGCGACGGCGACGGCGACGAGTCGCTCGTACGACCTGAGCGTCACCACGCAGGGCCCGGCGTATCCGCCGAGCGAAGTCATGGACAGGGACGGGAACTTCGTCGTCATCGGTCGGCTCAATACGCCGTCCGGGCCCCGCTGGGGGAGCGCGGTGGTCTCCCCCGCCAGTCCGGTTCCGCCGCTCGGCGAGGACCTGCCGTACACGATCGTGCGTGAGCTGCCGGAGGAACTCGACGAGCGGGACGGGCGGATGGAGCTGTACACGCTGCCGCTGCCGCTGCCGTGCAACAACTACCCCATGCTCTTCGCACCCGAGCAGCGTCCGGACGCCCATGAGGTCCGGCGGCCCAGCCACCCCCTGCACCAGGCGCCCATCCCCGACATGAGGGAAGCCGACGGTCCGCGCCTGCGGGAGGCGATCACCCTGGAGCAGTGGGTCAGGGCCCGGGGCCAGCTCGACGTCTCGGTGGCACCCGACCGACGCAGCGCCCGCTTCGCCTTCTCCTTCACCGGGCTGATCCCCGACAGCGTGTACACGGTGATGTCGCTACGGGAACACGACCTGGACCCCGCCGGGCCCACCCGGCCCGGCCCGCTGGGTGTGCCCAACGCCTTCTACAGCGACCGGCACGGCATGGCCCACTACGAGGCCACCCTGCCCAACCCCTTCCCCGCGCCGGGCACCGCCGGAGCGAACCGGGTGATCAACGTGGTGGTGCTGTGGATGAGCTATCAGCAGAACTACGGCGGGGCGATCGGGCACTTCGGCCTGGGCGGCGACATCCACGCCCAACTCAAGCTGCGCGGGCCGCACTTCGCCGAGTTCACCACCCACGACTGACGCTGCGGCAGCGGGCGCCCCACCTGAGGCGCCCGCCGACCCGCCAGCCCCCACCTTCTCTCTCACCCCAGGAGTTCGTCATGCCCGCACTCACCGGCCGTACCGCCCTGATCACCGGAGCCGATCGGGGCATCGGCCTCGCCCTGGCCCGCCGCCTCGGCGCCGAGGGCGTCAACCTCGTCCTGCACTCCCACAGCGCCGACAGCCTGCGCGAGACCCTGCGCCGCGAGCAGTGGCCGGCCGAACGCCTGCACACCAGCGTCCTCGACGTGGCGGACGCGGACGCCGTCGAGAACGCGGTCACCGAGGCGGTCGACCGCTTCGGCGGCATCGACTACCTGCTCAACGTCGCCGGCATCGTCCACTTCGGCGGCATCGAGCAGTGCACGGTCGACGAGTGGCAGCAGACCCTGCGGACCAATCTGACCGGCTACTTCCTCATGGCCCGCAGCGTCCTGCCGCACATGCGCAAGGCCGGCGACGGCGTCATCGTCAACATGTCCTCGATCTGGGGACGGCGCCCCGCCCCCGGCACCCTCGCCTACTCCGTGTCGAAGTACGGGGTCGAGGGGCTGACCAAGTGCCTGGCCGAAGAAGCCCGGCCCTGGGGCGTGAAGGTCTCCAGCCTCGTCCTGGACAAGGTGGACACCAACTTCCGTGACGGCATGGCAGCCCATGTCTCGTACGACGCCGAACAGCGCGAGCGCATGCTGTCCGCCGAAGACGTGGCCGACGCCACCTGGGCCATCCTGACCAGCTCGTCCCGCGCCCACCCGTCCTCCATCGAGCTGGACGCCTGGCGCTGGGCCTGACCCGCGCCACCCGCCAAAGCTCCCTTTCTCCTCCCACCACGAGACGGAACAACAGCAGTCATGTCCTCTTCCAAGACCCTGACCGGTGCCACCGGTGGCCTGGCCACCGCGCTGGCCTGGGGCGGCATGTTCGCCGTGGCCCAGTCCGCCTACCACCACCTCGACCCCTTCCACCTCACGGCCGCCCGCTTCACCCTCGGAGCCGCCATCTTCCTGGCGCTCCTCGCGTTCAAGGAGGGCTCCGCCGCCTTCCGTTACGAGGGCAACCTGGCCAGACTCTGGGTGCTCGGCACGATCGGCTTCGCCGGGTTCAACCTGCTCACCTACGTGGGCCTCGAGTCCATGCCCTCGCAGAGCTCGTCCCTGGTCGTGGCCACCATGCCGCTGGTCACCGTGGTCGTCCTGTGGATCAGGACCAAGAAGGCCCCCGCGCCCCTCGCCCTCGCCTTCGTCGTCCTCGCGCTGATCGGCCTGACCATCGTGCTCGGCAACGGCAACCCGCTCACCGTGTTCTCCGGCGGCCTGGGCACCGGCGGTCTGCTCACCCTCATCGGCGTGATCTGCTGGGTCGTCTACACCACCAGCGCCGCCCAGTTCCCCACCTGGTCGCCGCTGCGCTTCACCGCCCTGAGCTGCCTGCCCGGCACCCTCAGCATCCTGGTCGTCACCGCCGTCAGCCAGGCAGCCGGCTGGACCGACGGCTTCGGCCCGGGAGACTACGCGGCCGCCTGGTGGCAGATCCTCTACGTCGCGATCCCCGCCACCGCCGTGGCCATCCTGACCTGGAACATCGCCAACCGGAACCTCGGCCCGACCAACGGGGTGCTCTTCATCAACCTCGTGCCCGTCACCGCGTTCGTCGTCTCCGCCTTCCAGGGACACACCCCCACCGGCGCCGAGCTGACCGGCATCTGCCTGGTGATCGTCTCGCTGCTCGGCGCCAACATCGCCGGCCGCCGCCACGCCGCCCGCGCCGCTGCCGCCGGACGCCCGGCCGCGACGGCAACCCCGAAAACGCCGACCGCGGTCCGCTGACGCGCACCACCAAAAGAGGGGAAACGACCATGTCCTGCACCACCTCGCCCTGCCTCTCCGGCATCTGGTACACCCAGGGCGGCCCGCTCGAAGAACCCCCGTCCGCATCTCACCGCCACGGCATCCTCGGCACCGGCTCGTACCTGCCCTCGCGCACCGTCGGCAACGGTGAGGTCGCGGCCCGTACCGGCGTCACCGAGGAATGGATCCTGCGCAAGACCGGCATTCGCCTGCGCCACTACGCCGCCGACGACGAGGCCACCTCCGACCTGGCCGCCCACGCGGCCCGCGCCGCACTCGCGGACGCCGGGATACGCCCCGGGCAGCTCTCCTACATCGTGGTGGCCACCTCCACCCCGGACCACCCCCAGCCCGCCACCGCCGCGATCGTGCAGCACCTCATCGGCGCCGGCAACGCCGCCGCGTTCGACGTCAACGCCGTGTGCACCGGCTTCCTCTTCGCCCTCAATGCGGCGTACGGCATCGTCCCCGAGGACGGATACGGCCTCGTCATCGGCGCCGACATCTACTCCCGCATCATCAATCCCACGGACCGCCGCACCGCCGTCCTCTTCGGCGACGGCGCCGGTGCCGTGATCCTCGGTCCCGTGCGGGAACCCGCGGGGATCCTCGCCACCCAGCTGCGCACCTTCGGCGACCTGCACCGCACCATCGAAGTCCCCGCCGGCGGCAGCCGACTGCCCGCCCGCCATCACAGACCGGACGACCCGGCCCACTACTTCGCCATGAAGGGCCGCGACGTACGCGACTTCGTCACCGAACGACTCCCCCTGGCCATCAAGGAGATCCTGCGGGACACCGGCACCGCCCCCGACGACGTCCACCACTTCATCCCGCACCAGGCCAACGGCCAGATGCTCCGGGAGATCGGCCCCACCCTCGGCCTCGACAACGCCCACCACCACCTCGTCGTCGAGGACACCGCCAACACCGGCGCCGCGTCCGTTCCCCTCACCCTCGACCTCGTGCACCGGCGCGGCGCGCTGAAGAGCGGTGACAGCATCCTGCTGAGCGCCTTCGGCGGCGGCATGTCCATGGGCACCACCCTGCTGCGCTGGGCCCGGTGAGGCCGCCCGGGGTCCCCGACGACCTCCACGCGGCGGTTTGAACGAGTTCGAAAGCCCTTCCCCTGGCGCATGGCGCCGCTGTTACGATCCAGGTCCCGGCTCGGGGCCGGAGGAGCGGCCGCACGAACGGCCGCGGGGACGGCCGCACAGGCCGGCCCTCACGAGCCCCGCCCGCGCCGGTCCAGCTTTTCATGGGGAGGGACCCACCCTTGCAGTCCTTGCATCGCCCTGCGCGCACGCGCAGAACACTGGCCGCCGCCACCGCGTTCGGCATCGCGGCCGGCCTGTGCGGAGTCGGCGGCGCCGCCACACCCGCCGTCGCCGACGAACCCGCGTCGAACGAGATCGTCGTCCCGGACCCGGGCCGCTACACCCCGCGCGAGGAGATCCTCAAGCACGCCGGCGCGACCGGCTACGCCCACAAGCAGGAGGGCGTCGGCACCGTCTGGACCGACTACGCGACCGGCACCGACAGCCCGCTCACCGCCGAGCAGGCCGGGGGCCACTCCGGGCTCTCCGCCGCGATCGGCACGGAGCCCTTCGACCAGCCGCGCACCGTCACCGTCTCGGACCTGGCGGCCGGCGCGCAGAAGGCGATCACGATCCCGGCCGGCCAGGTATGGGCCAAGGTGTACAACGCCGACACCACGGTCTCGTACGCCCAGGACGGCACGGGCCGGCTGGTCTCGTTGAGCCTGTGGCAGGCGGCGGCCGAGGGCGCTCCGGTGGAGCGGCCGGTGCGGGACCTGCCGGACGCGACCGGCCCCCTGGTCGTCATCGCGCAGGACACCAAGGGCGCGGTGCTCCGGATCAGGACGGGCGAGACCAACCGCCTCTACCTGCTGGACCACGCGTCGGCCACCCTGACGCAGCTCCCGGACGTCATCTCTCCCAGCAGCTCCATCACCCTGGGGGAGCGTCACGTCGTGGCGCACGCGTCCTTCGGGAAGGAGCTGCACTCCGTCCCTCGCGCGACCCCGGCCGCGAGCCCGGTGGCGACGCCGCTGCCCGCGCCGACCGGCTCCGAGGGACCCGGCACGATGGTCAGCGTCGTCGGCGACACGCTGCTCTTCCAGCGCACCCTGACCTCTCCCGAGAACGGCTTCGAGCGGGGCAACGCGGTCCGCGCGATCCCGATCGGCGGCGGCACGGTCACCGACGTGCTGTGGCGCGCGCAGGAGGACGGCTTCGCCGTCGCCCCCGACGGCAGCGTCCTCGTCGCGGGCGGCACGAAGGCCCGTGACTGGGCCCTGCACCGGATCACCGCCGGCGCCGACGGCGTCCCGCACACCACCGTCGTCCGCAAGATCCCGCAGGTTCCGGCGACGTACCAGGGGATCGCCCTGGGCGGCGGGCGGCTGAGCTACCTCGCCGACACCGAGTCCTACGACATGACCGGCCTCTACGACGTCGACACCAATGTGGTGTGGGCCCCCGCCGCCAAGCTGCGGACCAAGCAGAACGTACTGCGGCCGGGCCTCGCCTCCCTCGGCGACGGCGACACCGTCTTCGCGCAGGGGAACGCCCTCCTCTCCCCCATCGTCCCCGGGGCGATGCGGATCGCGGACCTGCCGGGCCCCGGTGACGTCGTCGACGGTGCCGGCCGGTACGTCCTCGCGCGCAGCGGTGACACCACGTGGGTGGCCGACCTGGAGGACCACAGCCTCCACACACCGGACGTGGAGCTCACGCTGACGGACTCCGCCGCCGCGCTGTGGGACACCAAGGTCTGGAAGCCCGCCGCCACCGCCGGCCAGGTCAACTCCTACGACCTGAGGACCAAGGCCACCTCGACCCCCCTCGACCTCGGCTCCGGCTGCAAGCCCACCGAGCTCCAGGCCGTCGGCCGCTGGCTGTACTGGGCCTGCGGCGCCGACAAGGCCGGCGTCTACGACCACACGTCGAAGAAGAGCGTCCCCGTCCCCACCGGTGAGGCCCTGCTCGGCGACGGCTTCGTCGTCCGCCACGAGGGCGACAAGCTGAGGCTCACGGACGCCGGCACCGGTCAGACCACCGACTTCGCCGACCTTCCGGCGTCCGCGTCGGGCTCCGGCCGGCGCACCACCTGGACCGTCGACAAGTTCGGCGGCGGCGTGGCCTACGTCGACGCCGAGAGCGACATCCACGTCAAGCGGGTCGACATCGCCCCGCAGCCGATGGCCTCCCTCGACTCCTCCGTCCCGCCGGTCCTGTCCTTCGACGGCCACGCCGGCGCCGAACCGGCCGTGACCTGGTCCCCCGTCTGGCGCTTCTCGCGGCCGGTCGGCAGCTGGAGCCTCGTCGTCACGGACCGCCACGGCCAGACCGTGCGCAGCACGGGCGGTGGCTCCGGCAAGGGCGCGGCCGTCGCCGCGACCTGGAACGGCGAGGACACGCGGGGCCGCGGCCTGGCCGACGGCGACTACACCTGGTCGCTGCGGGTCCTCCCCGTCGGCGGCGTCGTGCCCGCCGACGAGCGGACGCTGACCGGCACCGTACGGCTGGAGGGCAGCTCCCTCACGACGCTCCGGAGCACGTACCAGCCCCTCACGCCGACCCGGCTGATGGACACCCGCAGCGGCCTCGGGGTGCCTCAGGGCAAACTCGGCCCCGGCGGATGGGCGCGGCTGAAGGTGACGGGCGTCGCCGGCGTCCCCTCGACGACCGTCACGGCCGTCGTCCTGAACGTGACGGCGACCAACGCGACGGCGGGCAGCTTCGTCTCGGTCTACCCCGACGGCACGGAGCGCACCAGCGCCTCGAACCTCAACTTCAAGGCGGGGCAGACCGTTCCGAACCTGGTGACGGTCCCGGTCGTCAACGGCCATGTCGACTTCTTCAACAAGAACGGCGACGTGGACCTGATCGCCGACATCGCCGGCTTCTACTCCGACCGCAGCGGGGGCTCCACGTACCAGCCGGTCACCCCGAACCGTCTGATGGACACCCGTACGGGCATCGGCGTGCCGAAGGCGAAGGTCGGTGCGGGCCGGACGGTGACGCTCCCGGTCACCGAGCCCGGCGCCACGGCCGTGGTCCTCAACGTGACGGCGACCAACCCGACCGCCGGGAGCTTCGTCTCGGTGTACCCGTACGGCACGGAGCGCACGGCCGCGTCGAACCTCAACTTCGTCGCCGGCCAGACCGTCCCCAACCTGGTGGTCGTCCCCGTCAAGGACGGCAGGGTCACCTTCTACAACCGGGCGGGCACCGTCGACCTGATCGCCGACGTGGCCGGGTACTTCAAGACGGGCTCCGGTTCGCTCTTCACCGGCATGCAGCCCAAGCGGCTGCTGGACACGCGTGACGGCACCGGCGTGCCGAAGGCGAAGATCGGCGCGGGCCAGACGGTCACCCTGACCGTCGGTACGAAGTACACGGCCGTGGTCCTCAACGTGACCGCGACCAACCCGACGGCGGCGAGCTTCGTCTCCGTCTACCCCTACGGCACCCAGCGCACCGCCGCGTCGAACCTCAACTTCGTCGCCGGCCAGACCGTCCCCAACCTCGTGGTCGTCCCCGTCAGGAACGGCAGGGTCACCTTCTACAACCGGGCGGGCACGGTCGACCTGATCGCCGACATCTCCGGCTACTACACCGGCTGACACCCGCTCCGCCCACCCGCAGGGCCTCATGATGGACGCCATGAACGATGCGCGTTTCCATGAGGCCCTGCGGTCTTCCCGGGTCTGGGACACCGAGCTGCCCTCCTTCGACCCCGCCACCGCCCCGGCCGCGCCGGTCGCCCTCTTCCACGACTGGTTCGTCGAGGCGGCCGAGGCCGGGGCCGTCGAGCCGCAGACGATGTCCCTGGCCACGGTCGACGAGGAGGGCCGGCCGGACGTACGGACGGTCATGCTGCACGGCGCCGACGAGCGCGGCTGGCACTTCGCCTCGCACTCCACCAGCGCCAAGGGCCGCCAGCTCGCCGCCCGCCCCGACGCCGCGCTCGGCTTCTACTGGCCGAAGCGGGGCCGCCAGGTACGGGTGCGCGGCCGGGTGACGACCGGGACGCCGGAAGAGGCGTACGCGGACCTCCACGCCCGCACCACCGGCGCCCTGGCCTCGGCGCTGGTCGGCAGGCAGAGCGAGGTCCTGCCGTCCCTGGAGAGGCTGGCCGAGGCGAGCGCGGCGGCCTGGGAACGGGCCCACGCCGAGCCGGAGGCGGAGTCGAAGACCTGGACGCTGTACGTCCTGGAGCCGTCCGCGGTCGAGTTCTTCCAGGGCGACGGGGAGCGGCGGCACGTGCGGCTGCGCTACCGCAGGCAGGGCGAGAGCTGGGCCCGCGAGCTGCTCTGGCCGTGACCGGGCGGGGAGCGCACCATGGAGGTGGAGGTGTGAGAACCATGGGAACGTACATGGATGTTCACCGCGGCATGGTGGGAATCACCGCGGAACAGCTGAACGAGGCGCACGCCGCCGACCTGGCCATCGAGAAGGACGAGGGCGTGCACTTCCAGAAGGCCTGGGCCGACCCGGAGTCCGGCACGGTCTACTGCCTGTCGACGGGCCCGTCGGCCGAAGCCGTCCAGCGGATCCACTCCCGTACGGGACACGAGGCCGACGAGATCCACGAGGTGAAACTGTCGGTGTGAGGCCGCTCGACGAGATGAACGGCCCTGAGGTCAACGAGGCGACCAGCGTTCGTTGTTCATGAGGTTGCCCAGGCCCGCCCAGCAGAAGTTCATCAGCGTCGCCGCCGCCTCCCAAGGCCCCGTACCCGGCGTCTCGTTGGCCCAGTCGGCCAGCGACTCCGCCGCCCCCACCAGGGCCCGGGACAGGGCGGCCACGTCCCGCCCGGCCGTCTCGGGGTCACGGTGCGTGGCGCGGTGCGTCTTCTTCGCCGTGGCCCCGATCAGCGTTCCCACGTAGGCCACGATCTCGTCCCGCATCTGCGCCGCCTCGCCGGCGAACGGCTCGCCCTGCGTGCGCGCCTGCCGGCTCAGCACCGCCCAGCCGTCGGGGTGCTCCGCCGTGTGCGTGAAGAAGGCCAGCAGGCCGGCCCACAGCTGCTCGTCGGCCGGCAGCCGGGGGTCGACGGCGGCGGACACGGCGGCGAGCAGCGCCTGCGCCTCCCGCCGGATGCAGGCGGTGAAGAGGTCTTCCTTGGAGTTGAGATAGAGATAGACCAGCGGCTTGGAGACGCCCGCGAGTTCGGCGATCTCGTCCATGGACGCGGCCTGGTAGCCGCGTTGCCCGAACGTGCGCACGGCGGCGTCCATCATCTGCCGCTCCCGCACCGCACGTGGCAGACGCTTCGCCTTCGTGGCACCCACGCCGGACATCCTTCCGCCCCGCCCCCGCACTCGGCCCCGCCCCGCACTCGCGGCCTCTCGCCCCAAGCCTACGTGCCCCCTGCCCGGACGGGGGCAGAGGGCACGTGGGGCCGGAACGCGGGGGAACCGGACGGGAGTCGGGCGTGAGTCAGGCCGCGACGGCCAGCGGCTCGCGCTCGTCCACCGGGGAGGAGGAGGCCGAGTTGTACTTCTCGACGTCCAGGATCTTCTCGCGGGCGGCGACGACGACCGGGACCAGCGCCTGGCCGGCCACGTTGGTGGCGGTCCGCATCATGTCGAGGATCGGGTCGATCGCCATCAGCAGACCCACGCCCTCCAGCGGGAGGCCCAGGGTGGAGAGGGTCAGCGTCAGCATGACCGTCGCGCCGGTCAGACCCGCGGTGGCCGCGGAGCCGACGACCGAGACGAAGGCGATCAGGAGGTAGTCCTGGATGCCCAGCTGGACGTCGAAGATCTGCGCGATGAAGATCGCGGCGAGCGCCGGGTAGATCGCGGCGCAGCCGTCCATCTTGGTGGTGGCGCCGAACGGGACGGCGAAGGAGGCGTACTCCTTCGGGACGCCGAGGCGCTCGGTGACCTTCTGGGTGACCGGCATGGTGCCGACCGAGGAGCGGGAGACGAAGGCCAGCTGGATAGCTGGCCAGGCGCCCTTGAAGAACTGGAGCGGGTTGACCTTGGCGACGGTCGCGAGCAGCAGCGGGTAGACGCCGAACATCACCAGCGCGGAGCCGATGTAGACGTCGGCGGTGAAGGTCGCGTACTTGCCGATCAGCTCCCAGCCGTAGTCGGCGATGGCGAAGCCGATGAGGCCGACGGTGCCGATCGGGGCGAGGCGGATGACCCACCACAGGGCCTTCTGCAGCAGCTCCAGGACGGACTCGGCGAAGGTGAGGATCGGCTGGGCCCGGTCGCCGAGCTTCAGCGCGGCGACACCGGCGACGGCGGCCATGAAGACGATCTGCAGGACGTTCAGCTCTGTGAAGGGCGTGATGACGTCGCTGGGGATGATCCCGGTCAGGAAGTCGATCCAGGTGCCCTCGCGCTTCGGCAGCTTGCCGTCCTGCGGGGTGAGGCCGGTGCCGGCGCCGGGGTTGGTGAGCAGCCCGATCGCGAGGCCGATGCCGACCGCGATCAGCGACGTGATCATGAACCAGACGAGCGTCTGGGCGGCCAGCCGGGCGGCGTTGTTGACCTTGCGCAGGTTGGTGATCGACACCAGGATCGCGAAGAAGACGAGCGGGGCGACGGCCAGCTTCAGAAGCTGGACGAAGATGTCGCCGACCTGGCCGAGGGTCTCCTTGAGCCAGCTGACGTCCTGGCTGCGGGCGAGCCAGCCGAGCAGGACGCCGAGGACGAGACCGGCGACGATCTGGGCCCAGAAGGGGACCTTGGGTATACGGGACGGGGACTTCGTCACGGGCGCGGACGCGGACGCGGACACAGACACACTCCACAGGTGCGTATCGGGAAATACGGGGACGGGGGGTGCGGCACACGCGCTCAGGCGTGCCGCTGCATGATGCCGGGGTCAGAGCTCGCGGCAACAGACCGCGGACATACAGCGGCACAGATCGACATGCAGGCGCGCCACGAGCGGGCTGCTCATGGCGTCGGGGAGTCGCACTGCCGTCTTCACGCCGAACACGTTAACACTTGAACTTTGAGAACCTCAAAGCCCTTCTTTGAGGCGAGGGAGCGCCTTCCCGCCTGCGAAACGCAGAACACCCCGGTCAGGAGCCTTCGAAGCTCCCGTCCGGGGTGGTCGGGTATGTCCTACTGTGAGCAAACTTACGTCGGCCCCGCGACTACGCGGCGTCCTCCTGGGACCGGTTCGCCTCCAGGCGACCCTTCGCGTGGTCGACCTTGGCCGCGATCCGCTCCGCCATCGCGTCCCGCTGCTTGCGCAGCAGCACGAAGCTGAGCGGCGCGGAGATCACGACGGAGAGAACCAGCACCCACAGCAGGTTGGAGTCGCCCAGGCCACGGGGCAGCACGCCGACGTAGACCAGACCCCACAGGACGAAGAAGCACCCGGCGAAGACGCCGAGGCGCATGAGGGTGTACCGGAGGGTGGCTGCGCCCGTCCCGTTCTCGGACACGACGGCCCCTTTCTCTGCTCCACTGGTTTGCCCGACCAGTGAAGCATGTCCCTGAAGGGATCAATTCAGCGGGAGCAGCATCACGATGTCGTCCCGGTCGTCCCCGTCCGCCACCCGGATCGCACCCGGAACGCGGCCGACCTCCTTGTAGCCGCAGGAGGCGTAGAAGCGGTCGACGCCCGTGCCGCCCCGGCAGGTGAGCCGGATCGCGTCGATCCCGCCGAAGCCGCGGACCTCGCGCTCGGTCGCGGCCATCAGGTCGCGGCCGTACCCCTTGCCCTGGTGGGAGGGGTGGACCATGACGGTGTAGAGCCAGACCCAGTGCTTCATCAGCCGGTGCGTGTTGTACGCGACGAAGGCGGTGGCGGCGACGGTGCCGTCCTCCTCATGGCCGACGATCAGCCGCATCCGCCCCTCGGCCATGGCGACGAGGTGCTTGACCAGTTCGGGCCGGATCTCGTCGGCGGTCACGGGCGGGACGAAGCCGACGGCGCCGCCGGCGTTCGAGACATCCGCCCAGAGGCGCAGGACGCCGTCTCGCAAGGCGGGGCTGACCGGGGGATCCAGGACAAAGGTAAGGGTCATTGGGGAAGAGTAGCCATTACCGCCATCGTGGCTCAAGAGGTGTCCGAACGCCGGACGGCCGCGGTGCGCAGCAGCGCACCGCGGCCGTCTCGGCACACACGGCAGGCGTCAGACCCGCATGGGCTGCGGCGACTCCCGGCGTCCGGCGTCCGGGCCCGGGTACTCGCGGATGATCTCGTACCGCGTGTTGCGCTCCACCGGCCGGAAGCCCGCGTCCCGGATCAGCTCCAGCAGGTCGTCGCGGGTGAGCTTGTTCGGCGTGCCGTAGTTGTCGGCATCGTGCGTGATCTTGTACTCGACGACCGAGCCGTCCATGTCGTCCGCGCCGTGCTGGAGCGCGAGCTGCGCGGTCTGGACGCCGTGCATGACCCAGAAGACCTTGACGTGCGGCACGTTGTCGAAGAGGAGGCGCGAGACCGCGAAGGTCTTCAGGGCCTCGGCGCCGGTCGCCATGGTCGTGCGCGCCTGGAGCTTGTTGCGGATCTTGCCGTCCCGCATGTCCACGAAGTCGTGCTGGTAGCGCAGCGGGATGAAGACCTGGAAGCCGCCGGTCTCGTCCTGGAGCTCACGCAGCCGCAGCACGTGGTCCACGCGGTGCCGGGGCTCCTCGATGTGCCCGTACAGCATCGTCGAGGGGGTCTTGAGCCCCTTCTCGTGCGCCAGGCGGTGGATGCGGGACCAGTCCTCCCAGTGCGTCCGGTGGTCCACGATGTGCTGGCGGACCTCCCAGTCGAAGATCTCCGCGCCGCCGCCGGTCAGGGACTCCAGACCGGCCTCGATCAGCTCGTCGAGGATGTCGGAGGCGGACATGCCCGAGATCGTCTCGAAGTGGTGGATCTCGGTGGCCGTGAACGCCTTCAGCGAGACGTTCGGCAGCGCCTTCTTCAGCTCGGAGAGGGAGCGCGGGTAGTAGCGCCACGGCAGATTGGGGTGAAGCCCGTTGACGATGTGCAGCTCGGTGAGGTTCTCGCCCTCCATCGCCTTGGCGAGGCGGACGGCCTCCTCGATGCGCATCGTGTACGCGTCCTTCTCGCCCGGCTTGCGCTGGAACGAGCAGTACGCGCAGGAGGCGGTGCACACGTTGGTCATGTTGAGGTGACGGTTGACGTTGAAGTGGACGACGTCACCGTTCTTGCGGGTCCGGACCTCGTGGGCGAGGCCGCCGAGCCAGGCCAGGTCGTCGGAGTCGTAGAGGGCGATGCCGTCCTCACGGCTCAGCCGCTCACCGGCGAGCACCTTCTGCTCCAGCTCGCGCTTGAGTCCCGCGTCCATTTACGGCCGCCTCCCATATCTCCGAAATCAGGCCCCACCCACGCTACCCTCAGCCCTCTTCCGGCAGATCCCCGACCCGGTTCTCCCACTTGGTGGAGAGCACGATCGTGGTGCGGGTCCGGGAGACGCCCTTGGTGCCGGAGAGCCGGCGGATCGTCTTCTCCAGGCCGTCGACGTCGTTCGCGCGCACCTTGAGCATGAACGAGTCGTCGCCCGCGATGAACCAGCAGTCCTCGATCTCGGCCAGGTCCTTCAGCCGGCGGGCCACGTCCTCGTGGTCGGCCGCGTCGGACAGCGAGATGCCGATGAGGGCGGTGACGCCGAGGCCGAGCGAGGCGGCGTCGACGGTGGCGCGGTAGCCGGTGATCACGCCGGCCGCCTCAAGACGGTTGATGCGGTCGGTGACGGAGGGGCCGGAGAGTCCGACGAGCCGGCCGAGTTCGGCGTACGAAGCCCTGCCGTTCTCGCGCAGAGCCTGGATGAGCTGCCTGTCCACGGCGTCCATAGGTATGAAGCCTTCCATTGTCCAGCGATACCGCGAGTTTAGGTATAAAATCTAAGGTACACAGGGGGCGACACCCTGTGAATCTTTCAGCAGATCAAAGACGATCTTTCCGGAGTGGTGTCACCGTGCACACGATCGAGATGGCCCACGCCCGTATGCGCGAGCTGCGGAAGACGGCCAACCGCTCGCGTGCCCACCAGCCGGCCCAGCCGAAGCGCCGCGCCGAGAAGCGCGCGGCGAGGAAGCGCTAATCGCCCCGAGAGCCCGAACCTCCTCCGAGCTCTCCCTCCCAGCGGCGGTACAGCCCGTGCGGCACACCCGCCGCGTCGAGCACGCGCCCGGCGACGAAGTCCACCAGGTCCTGGATGTGCGTCGCCCCCGCGTAGAACGCCGGAGAGGCGGGCAGCACCACGGCGCCCGCCTCGTCCAGCGCCACCAGGGCCTTGAGCGTCTGCCCGTTCAGCGGGGTCTCCCGCACCGCGACCACCAGCGGCCGCCGCTCCTTGAGCGTCACGCTCGCCGCCCGTTGCAGCAGGTCCTTCGAAAGCCCCAGCGCCACCCCCGCCACCGAGGCGGTCGACGCGGGCACGATCAGCATCCCCTTCGCCGGGTACGACCCCGAGGACGGCCCGGCGGCCAGGTCCCCGGCCGCCCAGTACCGCACGCCGCTCACGTCCGGCGCGAACGTGTCGGGATTCCCGTCGGCGCCGCGCGCCAGCCAGGTCGCCAGGTCCTCGCGCCAGTGCGCGTCCCGGAAGGCGATCCCGGTCTCGTCGAGCAGCGTCAGCCGCGACGCACGCGACACGACCAGATCGACGCTCTCCCCCGCTGCGAGCAGGCCCCTCAGCACGGCGGCGGCGTACGGGGTCCCCGACGCCCCGGACACCCCGACCACCCAGGGACGACGCTGCTGTTCCTCTACCGGCTCCACACCGACGAGCCTATCCGGCCCGCTCCCCGCGGAACTGAGTAAGGTGTCCCGGACGTTTCCGGGGGGAAGCGCACGACCGCAGGGGGGTCGCGATGACCGAACCGCACACCCGCGTCTGGACCTCGGCCGACCGGGGCAAGGCCGCCGCCAAGATGATGCTCGTCTGGGTGGCCGCCCTCTGGGTGCTCGAGGCCGTCGACCACGCCACCGGCCACGCCCTCGACGCGTACGGCATCGTCGCCCGCGACCCGGACGGCCTCGGCGGGATCATCACCGCCCCGTTCCTGCACTTCGGCTTCGACCACGTCGCCTCCAACAGCGTGCCGCTGCTGATCTTCGGCTTCGTCGCCGCCCTCGGCGGCATCCGCCGCTTCCTCGCCGTCTGCGCCCTGATCGTCGTCGCCGACGGCCTGGGCGTCTGGCTGCTCTCCCCGACGAACTCCATCACCGCGGGCGCCTCGGGCCTCGTCTTCGGCCTCTTCGGCTATCTGGTGATCCGGGGCTTCGTGGAGCGCAAGCTCCTCGGCATCGCCGTGGGCGTGACGATCGCCGCGATCTGGGGCGGCACCATGCTGCTCGGCGCCCTCCCCACCGACAGCGCGGTCAGCTGGCAGGCCCACCTCGTCGGTCTGGTGGCCGGCGTGGGCGCGGCCTTCCTCTTCCGGCCCGCGGGCCGACGCCCGGCCCTCACCCCGTGAGGCGGGCCGTCAGACCGTCAGACCGCGCACCAGCAGGTCGAGCAGGGCGCAGACGAAGAGCGAGATCCCGATGAAGCCGTTCGTCGTGAAGAACGCCCGGTTCAGCCGGGACAGGTCGTGCGGCTTGACGATCGTGTGCTCGTAGCAGAACGCGACCACCACGATCACCAGCCCCACCCAGAAGAAGAGCCCCGCCTGCGTCGCCAGCGCGTACCAGACGAGCAGCCCCGTCGTCACGACCGCCGACCCGCGCGCCCCCCACAGCGCCGCCGGGATGCCGAAGCGCGCCGGGACGGACTTCACGCCGTGGGCGCGGTCCGCCTGGACGTCCTGGCAGGCGAAGATCAGGTCGAAGCCGCCGATCCACACCCCGACGGCCAGCCCCAGGATCACGGCGTGCCAGGACCACTCCCCGGTCACCGCGATCCAGGCCCCGATCGGCCCCATGGCCTGCGCGACGCCCAGGATCGCGTGCGGGAAGTTCGTGAACCGCTTCCCGTACGGATAGATCACCATCGGGACCACCGCGAGCGGCGCGAGCGCCAGGCACAGCGGGTTCAGCAGCGCGGCCGCGCCGAGGAAGACGACGACCGCTATCCCCGCCCCGGTCCACGCCGACCGCACGGACACGGCCCCCGTCACCAGCTCGCGCCCCGCCGTCCGCGGGTTGCGGGCGTCGATCTCGCGGTCGATGATCCGGTTGCAGGCCATCGCGAAGGTCCGCAGCCCCACCATGCAGACGGTGACGAGCAGCAGCGTGACCCAGTCGACGCTCCGGTCCCGCTGGAACATCGCGGTCAGCGAGGCGATGTACGCGAACGGCAGCGCGAAGACCGAGTGCTCGATCATCACCAGGCGGAGGAAGGCCTTCGTCCGCCCGGGTGCGGGGGCGGCGGCAGCGGCGCCGGTCACAGGCCGTACTCCTTCCACCGGCGGTCCACGAGCGCGGCCGTCGCCGGGTCGGACTCGACCATGTCCGGCCAGCCGCCGTCCCGGGTGTAGCCCTCCTCGGGCAGCTTCTTCGTGGCGTCGATGCCCGCCTTGCCGCCCCAGAACTGCTGGTACGAGGCGTGGTCCAGGTGGTCGACCGGTCCCTCGACGACGGTGAGGTCGCGGGCGTAGTCCGTGTTGCCGAGCGCCCGCCAGGACACCTCGTGCAGATCGTGCACGTCGCAGTCCTTGTCCACGACGATGATCAGCTTCGTCAGCGACATCATGTGCGCGCCCCAGATGGCGTGCATGACCTTCTGCGCGTGCTTCGGGTACTTCTTGTCGATCGAGACGATCGCGCAGTTGTGGAAGCCGCCCGACTCCGGCAGGTGGTAGTCCACGATGTCCGGCACGATGATCTTCAGCAGGGGCAGGAAGAAACGCTCCGTCGCCCGCCCCAGCGGCCCGTCCTCCGTCGGCGGCCGCCCCACCACGATCGACTGCAGCAGCGGACGCTTCCGCATCGTCACGCAGTCGATCCGCAGCGCCGGGAACGGCTCCTGCGGCGTGTAGAAGCCCGTGTGGTCGCCGAAGGGCCCCTCCGGCAGCATCTCGCCCGGCTCCAGCCAGCCCTCGACGACGACCTCCGCGTTCGCCGGCACCTGGAGCGGCACCGTCTTGCAGTCGACCATCTCGATCCGCTTGCCCTGCACGAAGCCGGCGAAGAGGTACTCGTCGATGTCACCGGGCAGCGGCGCCGTCGACGCGTACGTCACCGCCGGCGGGCAGCCGAAGGCGATCGCGACCGGCAGCCGCTCGCCGCGCGCCGCGGCCACCGCGTAGTGGTTGCGGCTGTCCTTGTGGATCTGCCAGTGCATGCCGATGGTGCGCTTGTCGTGGCGCTGGAGCCGGTAGAGCCCGAGGTTCCGGATGCCCGTCTCGGGGTGCTTGGTGTGCGTCAGACCGAGGTTGAAGAAGGACCCGCCGTCCTTGGGCCAGGTGAACAGCGCCGGAAGCGCGTCCAGGTCGACGTCGTCGCCGGTGAGCACGACCTCCTGCACCGGCGCGTCGGCGGACTTCACCTTCTTCGGCGGCACGTGCACCATCGAGCCCAGCTTGCCGAAGGCCTCCCGGACCCCGACGAAGCCGTGCGGCAGCTCCGGCTTGAGCAGGCCGCCGATCTTCTCGCTGATCTCGCCGTACGACTTCAGGCCCAGCGCCTTCAGCAGCCGGCGGTCCGTCCCGAAGACGTTCATCGCGAGCGGCATGGCGGAGCCCTTGACGTTCTCGAAGAGGAGCGCCGGGCCTCCCGCCTTGTTCACCCGGTCGACGATCTCCCCGACCTCCAGGTACGGATCGACTTCGGCCTTGATGCGCTTGAGGTCGCCTTCGCGCTCCAGGGCCCTGAGCAGCGAGCGGAGATCGTCGTAAGCCATAGGGGCCAGTATCCGCCACCCGATAGGCTGGGCCTGTCACCGGGGCCGTCGAATCGGGTCCCGCCACCGCTTCCAGGGGGCTGTCCCACATGCTCAGGGCGCTGATGTTCATCCTGCCGTTGGCGCTGGCGATCTACGCCTGCATCGACTGCGTCACCACCCCCGACGACGAGGCCAGGTATCTGCCGAAGGTGGTCTGGGTCTTCCTCATCCTGCTGTTCCCCGTGGCGGGGTCGGTCGTCTGGTTCGCCGTCGGCAAGATGCGCCGTACGAACGCCGGAGCCGGCGGCCGTACGCCCTCGGCATGGCACCGCAACCACCGCAGCGAGTGGGTCGCCCCCGACGACAACCCCGACTTCCTCGAGTCCCTCAAGGACGAGGCTGTGCCTGATGAGAAGCGGGCGAAGGACGAGGCTCTCCTCAAGGACTGGGAGGCGGACCTGCGCCGCCGCGAGGAGGAGCTGAAGAAGCGCGAGCAGGGCGACGACGACAAGGACCAGTGATGGAGCTCAGGCTCCTGGCCACCTTCGAGAAGGTCGCGACCGTCCTCTCCTTCACCCGCGCCGCCGCCGAGCTGAGGTACGCCCAGTCCAGCGTGACCGGCCAAGTCCGCTCCCTGGAGTCCTCGCTCGGCGTGGAGCTGTTCGAACGGCTGGGCAGCCGCATCCGGCTCACCGAGGCCGGCGAGCGGCTGCTGCCGTACGCCCGCCGGATCATCGAACTCTCCGACGAGGCGCGGGCCGCGGTCGTGGCCACCGAGGAGCCGGCGGGGACGATCGCCGTCGGCACGATGGAGTCGCTCACCTCCTACCGGCTGCCGCCGCTCCTGGAGCTGTTCCACCACCGCTACCCCGAGGTGCGGCTGACGCTGCGGCCCACGCTCGGCGACGAGACCCGGCAGGCGCTGCGCCAGGGAACGTACGACATCGGTTTCCTGATGGAGCCGGAGACCGAGCACGCCGGCCTGGAGAGCGAGGTCCTCGCCGCCGAACCCCTGGTGCTCGTCGCCGCGCCCGGGCATCCGCTGGCCGGCCGGCCCGGTCTGGCCGGCGCCGACCTGGCGGAGGCCCAGCTGGTGGGGACCGAGCCGGGCTGCCCGTACCGCGACCTGTTCGAGCGGGAGCTGCGGGAGTGGGCGCCGCCGTTCATGGAGTTCGGCACGATCGAGGCGACCAAGCGGGGCGCGGCGGCCGGTCTGGGGATCGCCCTGCTGCCCCGGGTCACCGTCTCCGAGGAGCTGGCGTCCGGGGCGCTGGTGGCGCTGGACTGGGAGCCGCCGTTCACCCTCTTCACGCAGATCGCGTGGCGACGGGGGAAGCGGCTTCCGGCGCACGTGCGGCTGTTCGTGGAGCAGGCGCGGCGGCTCGTGCGAGAGTCACCTTGAGGCTCGCGAGCACGATCAGCGGGACGCCGAGGGCCTGGACGAGACCGATGTGGTGCCCGTACACCGCCCAGTCGGCGAGCATGGCGACCGCCGGGTAGGTGAAGGCGAGGACGGCGATCTTGGCGGTGGGCAGCTTCTGGTAGGCCGCGTACATCAGCACGTACATGAGCCCGGTGTGGACGAGCCCGAGCCCGGCGAGCCACAGCCATCCGGCACCGAGGCCGGCCGTGGACCCCATGTCCACGAAGGGCAGCAGCAGCGGGAGGCCGACCAGCACCTGCACGAGGGCGATCAGATGCGGCCGTACGCCGGTGATCCGCTTGGTGACGATCGTCGACAGCGCGTAGAGCACGGCGGCGGCGAGCGCGAGCCCCAGGCCCTTGAGGGAGGCGGTGTCCCCGGGCCGTATCCCGGAGACGAGGACGAGCCCGACGAAGGCGACGGCAAGCCAGCCGAACCTGGCGGCGGTGATCCGCTCCCGGAACAGCACGGCGCCGAAGAGCACCAGGAAGAACGGCTGGGTGTGGTAGACGACGGTGGCGAAGGAGATCGAGGTCGCCTCGTACGCCTCGAAGAGGAACACCCAGTTGAAGACGATGAACATGCCGCCGAGGGCGGCCAGTCCGAGCTTCTTCGGCGTGAGCCCGTGCCCGGCGAAGTAGCCGCGGGCCAGGCTGTACGCGCCGAGGGCGGCGGCCCCGAAGAGGCACCGGAAGAACACCACCTCGAAGGGCGAGGCCCCCGACTCGACGACGAAGATGCCGAGGGTGCCGGACAGCACCATGGCGAGGGTCAGTTCGAGGGTCCCTCGGGTCTGCGTTCGGTTCGTCTCGTTTCTCATGCCGGCGACGCTACGGAGGCGCGGGGTGGCCGGTCCACGAGCCAGTGGGGCGTCCTGCCGATGGGGGGATCGGCGGAGCCGATGGGCGGCCGGAATACCGCCCCATCAGGCGGAGTTGGCACCGGGGCACCCCTGACACCGGAGGAGACATGACCCTCGACGCCGCACCTGGCACGGACCGCTCGTTCCTCTTCGTCCTCGGCAGCTCCCGCGCCGACGGCAACTCCGAGACACTGGCCCGCGCGGCCGCCGCGCACCTGCCCGCCGACATCCCGCAGCGCTGGGTGGATCTGAACCGGCTTCCCCTGCCCGACTTCCAGGACGGACGGCACGAGAGTGCCGGGCGGCAGGCCGAGGAGAACGAGGAGTTGCTGTGGCGGGCCACGGTGGAGGCCACGGACATCGTCATCGTCTCGCCCCTCTACTGGTACAGCCTCTCCGCACAGACCAAGCGCTACCTCGACTACTGGTCGGGCTGGCTGAACGTGCCCGGCTCCGACTTCAAGGAGCGCATGGCGGGTGGCACGCTGTGGGGAGTCACGGCCATGGCGGACGACGACCACGTCGTCGCGAACGGCCTGGTCACCAGCTTGAGCCATTCGGCGGCCTACTTGCGGATGCGGTTCGGCGGCGTCCTGACCGGAACGGGCTCCCGCCCCGGCCGGGTACGAGCCGACGAACAGGCGATGGCCCGCGCCGAGACCTTCTTCCAGGGTGAGGCCCCGCTCGCCCTCTTCCCCTACGAGTACGAGACGAAGGCCGGCGCCGCGGCGTGAGGAGCGCCGTCACCGGAACTCCGGCTCGGGTGGGGCTGTAAGGGCTCGTACCAGCGGGGACACGCTCACCGCGTCGGCGATCTCGGGCGTCACCCACCAGGCGCCGACGACCTGCGTACCGCTTCCTGGCAGCTGGGCTGCCTCCCTCCGGATTTCGGGGGCGGAGGGGGCGCCTTCGTCGTGTTCGGGCAGCCGCTCGACGCAATCCCGCGCAATTCTTACTCGTGCCGCCGCACGGCCGCGCATCCTGGAGCCTCAATCACCCGACAGGGAGGCTTCACACATGCCGCTCAGGTTCCTCGGCACGACCAGTGATGACGGCTCCTGTCCCACCCTGTACGAGGTCGAGTCCACGGGCGAGATCCTCGTGCAGGGCGAGCGCGTCACCGACCCCGCCCAGCTCGCCGAACTCCGCGACGTCAAGGAGTCCGAGACGTTCGTGACCGTCCCCCGCGAGCTGCTGACCCGCTTCGCCCCGCGCGCCGAGGCCCGCGAGATGGTTCCGTTCTCCGAGATCAGCGAGCTCTTCAGCGAGTTCGAGCACACCGCATGGCGCCTGGAAACGCGCCGCGGCTACGCCAGCGACCGCAACGGCCCGAAGTGGGCCCGTTGGAAGGTCGGCGCCGACATCACAGCGGATCCCCTCAACGACTGGCGGGAGAACGTCCAGAAGCAAGTGGCCGCCGGCAAGCGGTTCGAGCGCGTGCGCCTGGTCGACGAGCCGCTCACCGAGGGGCAGGCATTCCTCCTCGCCTCCGGGCTCGGGAACGTCGCAGCCGGCGAGGACATCCGCAACCTCACACGCGCCGAGGCGGAACGACTGCGGCTCCCGAACTACGACTTCTGGCTCTTCGACTCGCGCACGCTCGTCCGCTTCGTCTTCGACGAAGACGACACCACCCTCGGCGTCATCGTCTCGGAGGACCCGGCCGAGGTCGCGGTGGCCTGCCAGGTACGGGACGCCGCATGGCACCACGCCGTGCCCACCGCCGAGTACACGAAGCGGGTACGTTCCTCGACGTGAGCAGTACCGACTTCCAGTCCGGACGGGAAGCCCTCGGCGCGCGGTTGCACGAGCTGCGCGCCGAGACCGGCCTGAGCGGAAAGGAGTTCGCCCAGCTTCTCGGCTGGCCCGCCTCCAAGGTGTCACGGCTCCAGACAGGCAAGCAGACCCCGTCAGTCGGCGATGTGGAAGCGTGGGCTCGCGCCGCAGGGCGGCCCGAGGTCATCGCCGAACTCAAGGCTCGCACCGCCGGTCTTGAGACCACCTACCGTTCATGGCGGCGCCAGCTTGCGGCCGGCCACCGCGCCCGCCAGGAGCAGGGCATCGCCGAGACCGCCGCGACCGGCCTCATCCGTGCCGTCGAGGTCGTCCGCGTGCCCGGCCTGCTCCAAACCCCGGAGTACGCCCGGTACATCTTCGAGCAGAACGCGGAGTTCCGGCAGACGCCGCGAGACGTCGACGCCGCTGTTCGAGCCCGCATACGGCATCAGGAAGCGCTCTACGACCCGGACAAGACTTTCCACTTCCTCATGTACGAAGCCGCGCTGCACGTACGCACATCTCCCGTCCCCGTCCACGTCGCCCAGCTCGACCGCCTCATGGGCGTGATCGGGCTCGACAACGTGAAGCTCGGCATCATCCCCCTCGGCGCTCGGCTGCGGCGCGCTCCGTCACACGGGTTCTGGATCTACGACCGGCGCCTCGTCATCGTCGAGACGATCAACACCGAGATGTGGCTCGCGGACGAGCCGTCGATCAGCTTGTACGAACGGTCATGGGAGTGGCTCGCGGAGTCCGCCGTGTACGGCGAACAGGCGCAGCGTCTCATCGGCCGTGTACGCGCCGCTCTCGGGGCTGCCTGAGAAATTCACCGACGCCCACGGGACTTCTGGCGCAATCCGGCGCAATCACCACGCATAGCCGCTATTGCCCGGCCTAGGTTGCTGCACATGACCCCTGAGACGGACGAGCCGGCAGCCGTGAAGCTGCCCCGCATCGGGACCCTGACGCAGCGGCAGCAGCGCGGCCAGGACTGCGTCTGGTGCGGCATCACCTTGGTCGCCGGAACGGCGGTGGACCTGGGCGAGCGCCCGCTTCGGATACTCGACTACACCGCGCACTGGTTTCCGCGCGCGTGCCGAAGCCACCCCTCGGGCACGGGACCGGTGGTGTGAAGCACGACTCTCCCACCCGCGCCTGCGGCTCGATCACCGGCCATGGCGCGCCGCCACACAGGCCACTGACTCCCTGTGCGTAGGCGTCGACCGCGACCGCCCACGCGCAGGGTTCCGCCCCGATCCCCTTCCTCGACCGGACGGACCGGGGCGAAACCGGGCTCCCGCGAAGAGCCCGGCGCACGACGGCGTGCGGGTAGGCCGCATGCCGGGCACACGCTCAAAGAGCACCGCATGACCGCGACCGCACTTGACACAACGAGGCCGCTGCGGCGCAGCGCCGCTATTGAGGGGGCGCCGGATGGCACAGGCACCCGCAGACGAGATGACGGACGCCGTCCACCCCGCTGTCACGGGGCACGTGGTCCCGGCAGTGGTCGTGGCGGCCGACGATGCAACGCGGTGAGCGGAACTCCGGCTCGGGCGGGGCTGTAAGGGCTCGTACCAGCAGGGACACGCTCACCGCGTCGGCGATCTCGGGCGTCACCCACCAAGCGTCCCCCGCCCGGTCGCGGTGCGGACCGTCATGCCCCACGGCGAGCACGCAGACCGAGCCCGCACACACCGGCCGCATGACCTCCACGACGGCGATCACGGGCCGTCGCGCCCCACAGCGACTCATCGGGCGGCCGTGGCATGGATGTTCCGGTGGTCGACGTCCACCCCGACCGTCGCCAGCCACAACGCCCGCCGACGCCTGCGCTGCGCTGCTCGCGCGGCTGCCACGTAGGGGCGCTCCAACGGTGACCGGGCGCCGTCGAGGAGTGTCGTCTGCTCCTGGGCGTAGGGAGAGCGCCGGGTGGGAGCGCGGTGACGCGGCGCCTGGACGGGCGGGGCCGGGCGGCGGTGGGTGACGGGGCGGGGGCGGTGCCTGCCGGTAGGGGGCAGGGCGAGCATCAGCAGCCCGAGGAGAACGGGGATCAGCGCACTGCCGAGTGCGCGCGCGATAGGGTTCCGCACGTCATCAACTCCCTTGAAGTTGGTGGCCATGCCCCGGGAGGTCTAGCCACCTCGCCGGGGTCTTCGTGTCACACGAGCCTACAAGGCATGTATAGCTCTGCATAGCTTACTAATGGTTCGCACAGGTCTTCGATGCTTACGTTGGTCGTGTGACCGACCGCAGCCAGATCCCCGAGTTCGACCCGCAGGGCCCCCAACTGGTCTACGTCGCGGTGGCCGATCACATCAGCGCCCGCATCGCGGCCGGAGAGCTGGCCCCGGGCGCCCGTCTGCCCGCCGAGCGTGACCTTGCCGAGGAGTACGGAGTCGCCTACCTGACGGTCCGTCGCGCCGCCCGCGTCCTGCGCGAACGCGGCCTGATCCTGACCGTTCACGGCAAAGGCACCTTCGTCGCCGATCCGCTGCCGACGGACGACGGCCACCAGCAGGTGTGACGGCCCCGGCCCGGCGGGAAAAGCTCCCGCATGGACCAGGACCAGGCACGCCGGTGGCTCGCCACCGCGCTCGACGAGGCCCGTGCCGGGCGGGCGGAAGGCGGGATCCCGATCGGCGCCGCGCTCTACGCCGCCGACGGGACGCTGCTCGGGCGCGGGCGCAACCGGCGGGTGCAGGACGGGGACCCGTCGGCGCACGCGGAGACGGAGGCGTTCCGGGCGGCGGGGCGGCAGCGTTCGTACCGGGGGACGACGATGGTGACGACCCTCTCGCCCTGCTGGTACTGCTCCGGGCTCGTGCGGCAGTTCGGGATCTCGCGGGTGGTCGTCGGTGAGGCCCGGACCTTCCACGGCGGGCACGACTGGCTGGCGGAGCACGGGGTCGAGGTGCTGGTGCTCGACGACCCCGAGTGCGCCGCCGTCCTGCGGGAGTTCGTCGAAAAGCATCCGGCCCTGTGGAACGAGGACATCGGCGACGGCTGACGGCGCCGGCGTTCCGGCCGCCGCCGACACCGATATCCCAGACTCGAAAACCCGGACGTCTTCCCAACAGCCCGTCGATATCCTTGAATTGACGTGCGACGGGGGTGGCAGGGGTGGACAGAGAGCTGTACGGCCGCGAGGCGGTCCTGCACGCGTCCGGGCTTGCCGCGCGGTTGACCGGGCTGGCGCCCGAGACCTTCGACCGCGTCCCGTACGAGCATGGCGACGATCCGCCGGTCACCGTCTTCACCGGCGGTCGCGGCATGGGGAAGACCGCGCTGCTCAAGCAGGTGCGCAACGCCTACAAGGGGGCGACTCCGCTCGCGCTCCTGGACTGCGCGCACATCGACCGGCCCGCCGACCACGGCCCCGGCTGGAACCCGCTCACCGGAGCGCTCGCCGAGATCGCCGTACAGCTGGCGCCGAGGGTGCACGCGGCGAAGCCGGTGCAGTTCCCCCGGCTCTCGCTCGGTCTTGTCGCCGTCGCGTCCATCAGCTGGTCGCAGGAGGACGACGAACGCGCCCGGCGCGATCTGCAGCGGCTCGGCCCCGTCCTGGCGACCGTCGACGCGGCCAAGGGCGCCGCCACCACCTGGGTCACCAAGGTCCTCGCCAAGCTCGCCGCCAACTTCGCCGAGGCCACCGCCCCGATGGCCGGACTCCTCGCCGAGGCGACCGTCGAAACGGTCCTTGAGGAGGTGTTCGGCCGCTTCCAGCAGAAGTCGGAGCGCTGGTACGGGAGTTACCGCAACGCCGGAGGCCACGGCAAGGCCGGGCTCCAGCAGCTGGCCGTCGACTTCGAGCAGGGCGGCCGGCGCCGGCGCGAGGCCGAGGACTTCCTCGTCGGCGCGCTCGTCGAGGACCTGACCCGCGCCTACACCGGCCTCACCCGGATGGGGACCCGGCGCGGCCGACCCGTCCTCCTCCTCGACAACGCCCACGAGCCGCTCGGCCGCCGCCTGGTCGAACCGATCCTGCGGGCCCGCGCCGACGGCCACCGCGACCGTGTCGTGGTGATCGCCGCCTCCCGTGTCCGCGACCACGAGGGCATCCGGCACGCGACCCGGGTCCGGCTCCCCGAGACCGCCCACCGCGCCCCCTGCCCGCGCGGTACGGACATCACCTCCGGCATCCTCGCCGTCGAACTGACGCCGCTGAGCCCCGCCCAGACCCAGAGCGCCTTCGACCGCTTCGACCCGGCCGGCCGCACGCCCGCCGAGCTGGCCCGGGCCGTCCACCGGCTGACCGGCGGCCGCCCCCTCGGGGTGGTCCTGCTGGGCAGGGCGGCGGGCGAGGCGCCGGCCCGCCTGGCAGCGTCGCTGACCCCGGGCGCCCTGCTCGACCTGACCGTGGAGCTGCGCGAGGACACCGCTCCGGTGCCGGTCGCGCCCACCCTCCTCGACGAGCTGCTGCCGGGCCGCGCCCTCGGGCCCTTCGCCGTCCTCGCCGCCGCCCACGACGAGGAGTCGGCCCGGCTGCTCGCCCGGACCCGGCTGCGCGGGGAGTCCCTCGACGGGGACATGGCCCTGCTCGTCCGCGACATGCTGCGCTCCGAGGACTGGCCCGAGAGCGCCGAGCACTTCGTCGCCGACCCGCTGCTGCGCGCCCTGCTCCTGCACCGGCTGCGCTTCGGGGACGCCGACCACCCCGCGTACGCCGCCTGGCGGGCGGTCCACGAGACGCTGCACCGGCACTACGGCCCCGAGCCGGGCCCGTACCGGCTGCACCAGGAGCTGGCGCTCGGCCGCACCGAGGACGCCGTGACCCATCTGCGGCTCACCTTCCCCGAGGCGGACGTCGTGGGCTGGCTCGGGCGGCTCAGGTTCATCGCCTCGGCGCCGTACCCGCGCGAGCAGCACCGCACCGGGCCCGATCCGCGCCGCGCGGTCGCCCTCGGCCAGGAGCCGCCCGAACGGCTGCCCGCCGGACTCGACGACGAGAAGACCGAACTCCATCTCGGGATACGGCGGTTGCTGCACGCCGCCTGGCTGCTGACCGATCCGCTCGCGCTGCCCGACGGCGACGTGACGGAGAAGCTGGCCCACGAACTGCGCCAGCTCTCCGGCCGTCATCGCACGGGCAACAGACCGCTGTGGGACGCGGCCACCCACTGGCCGAGAGACATCCGCGCCTGGCGGGCGCTCTCGCTCCCGCCGGGCGAGGGGAACGGAGCCTGAGGACCATGGCCGACCGGCTGCGCTACCGCGTCTTCTACACGACCCGCCAGAAGATCATCACGACCGTGCTGGCCCTGGCCGTCCTCGGCACCCTGATCGGGTACGCCGTGGACCGCGCGACCACCCCGGAGGACCGTTCCTGCGCCCCGGGCGTCGAACGCCCCCTGGGCAGTGACGAATGCGTGGGAGTCAACGGCTCGGGGTACGACTTCGGCGTCCCGTCCCTGACCGGGATCGCAGGGGCCGTGGGCCGGGAGAACGCGACGCTCAAGGCGGGCGAGTACGCGACGGTCGCCCTCCTGCTGCCGCTGACCTCCACCGACGCCGGAATGCGGGTCAAGGTCCTGCACGAGGTGCAGGGCGCCTTCGCCCGCCAGTACCGCGCCAACCACGCCTCCAACAACGAGACCCCGAAGATCCGGCTCGTCCTCGCCAACACCGGCAAGGGGAACGCCCATTGGCAGGCCACCGTCGAGCGGCTGAAGAAGATGACGGCCGCCCCCGACCGGCTGCGGGCGGTCTCCGGCGTCGCCACGAGCTCGACCGAGATACGGCGGGCGGTCGCGGCCCTGACCGGTGCCGGGATCGCCGTCGTCGGCACCACCATCACCGCCGACGACATCGCCAACGGCCCCGGCCACAACCGCTTCCCCGGCCTGGCACGCGTCTCCCCCACCAACGGCGACGAGGCCAAGGCGCTCGCCCACTTCGGCCGGGTGGAGGCGGCCAAGGCGCTGCTCGTCCAGGACACCCGGACCGGCGACCACTACACGGACACGCTCAAGTCCGCGTTCACGGCCTCGCTGAGAGGCGCTCCCTACGAGCCGCAGCTCTTCACCTCGCCCGCCGACCCGACGGAGGAGGGCACGACCGCCAACACCTTCCGCCAGATCACCCATCTGATCTGCGACACCAGGGCGGAGACGGTCTTCTTCGCCGGCCGCCACACACAGCTGCGGCAGTTCATCAACGCACTGGGCGCACGCGGGTGCGCCGAGCGCGCCTTCACGATCCTGACCGGCGACGAGGGCTCGTACCTGGGCGCCGACGACAAGCTGAACAAGGCCGCGCTGAAGGCGAAGCTGACCGTGCGCTACGCCGCCCTGGCCCATCCGGACGCCTGGCGCCCGGCGCCCGGGCGGCCGGTGCCGGCGACGGGCGGTTCGACGGCGGCGTTCGAGACGTTCCTGACGGACATCGCCCAGGCGTCGAAGACCCCGGTGCCCCTCGCCGACGGCCAGGCGATCGTCGCGTACGACGCGATGGCGACGGCGGTCCACGCGATCCGGCAGGCGACCCCGCAGGGCAGCCGGTACCCGGAACTGGCGGACGTGGCCACACAATGGCCGCAGGTGAAGGGCTCGCTCCGGGTCGAGGGCGCGAGCGGCTGGATCTGCCTGGACAACTTCGGCAACCCGTTCAACAAGGCCATCCCGATCGTGGAACTGGCCCCGGACGGCACCCAGAAGTTCGTCCAGATCGCCTGGCCGGAAGGCCGTGCCCCGACGGACGACTGCCTCCCGCCGAGGAGGGGCTGAACCGGCGTCGCCGCGGCCCCTACGGCACCCACTTCGGCCAGGGCGCCTCGTCCCGCGCGTACAGCTCCCGCAGGTGCTGCCGGCGCTCAGGCGACCAGGCGGCCCCGTCGGTGGGCCGGCCCTCCAGCGCCTCCACCAGCCGTTCGAAGGAGTCGTGCCACGCCGCCAAGCGGTCCAGCTTGAGCTCCCACGTCCCCCGCACCTCGTTGGTGAACCGCAGCACCGTCCCCGCGCCGCCGTCCCCGCCGGGCTCCAGATGGAACCGGATTCGCCCGTACGGCGGCTCGACGGTGTACTCCGCCACGAACTCCGGGTCCCACGCCGTCACCCGCCCCGAGACCACCGTCTCGCCGTCCGGGCACCGCAGGGTCACCCGGCCGCCCAGCCGCGGCTCCAGCGGATCGGCCGCGCAGAGCCACCGCGGCAGGCCCTCCGGCGTGGCGACGGCCGCCCAGACCCGCACCATCGGGTGCGGCAGCTCCACCACGAACCGCAGGAGATGCGTGTCGCCGTCATGGGTCTCGCACCTGCCCCGAGGTATCTCGCTCATACCTCCAGCGTCGCGCCGGGGCCCGGCGACCGCTAGCGGGGCAGGGCTCAGACGCCCGCGTAGGAGTGCTTGCTGCTCACGAAGATGTTGACGCCGTAGTAGTTGAAGAGGAAGCAGCCGAACGCGATGAGCGCGATGTACGCGGCCTTGCGGCCCTTCCAGCCCGCCGTCGCGCGCGCGTGCAGGTACGCGGCGTAGCCGACCCAGGTGATGAACGCCCAGACCTCCTTGGCGTCCCAGCCCCAGTAGCGGCCCCAGGCGTCGCCGGCCCAGATCGCGCCCGCGATGATCGTGAACGTCCACAGCGGGAACGTCGCCGCGTTGACGCGGTACGCGAACTTGTCCAGCGTCGCCGCCGAGGGCAGCCGCTCAAGGACCGAGCGGGCGAAGGCGCCCGGCTTCCCGCCGTTCGCGATCTTGTTCTCGTAGGAGTCGCGGAAGAGGTAGAGCAGGGTGCCGACGGCCCCCAGGTAGAGCACCGAGCCGCAGAAGATCGCGGTCGAGACGTGGATCCACATCCAGTACGAGTCCAGCGCCGGTACGAGCTGGTCGCTCTCGGTGTACAGGACGGTCGTGGCGACGCCCAGGTCCAGCAGGACGGTCGTCACCAGCGGCAGCCCGATCCAGCGCACGTTCTTCTTCGCGAGGAGGAAGGCGAGGTAGACGCCGACCGCCACGGTGGAGAAGGTGGTGGAGAACTCGTACATGTTGCCCCAGGGGGCGCGCTGCACGGCGATCGCACGGGCGATCACGCCGGCCGCCTCGACGAGGAACCCGAGCGTGGTGAGCGAGATGGCGATACGGCCGTACAGATCGCCCTTGACCGTGCCGCCGGCCGCGCCGGGGCCGTCGGGTACGTCGCGGGTCCCGGCGGCGGACCGGGTGACGACCTTCGGACGGTCGATGACGGCGGTGCCTCCCGCCTGATGCGCCTGGTTCGCCTGGACGGTGACGGCGGGGGCGGCCGTGTCCGTGGTCGGTGTCAGTGCGGCGGCCGTACGGCCGACCTTGCTGCGGCTGCCGAACACCCACTCGGCGATATGGGCCAGGAAGGCCAGTGTGTAGACGGCCATCGAGGAGTAGATGAGCGTGTTGCTCATCTGCGCCAGGCTCTCGTTGGTCTCGGCGGCGAGGATCACTTGGTCTCAGACCCTTCTGCTTCTGCTTCGGCAGGATCTTCTGCGGGATCGTCCGGGTTCTCCGGCGTGGGCGGCGGGGTCGGCGCGGTCGGCGCCTGTGCGTGCAGGGTGGCCGCGAGGTCGGCCAGCTCCTCGGGCAGCCTGGCGGACTCGCTGCGACCGAGGCCCGCCATCTCGACGACGGTGACGCCGTCGTCCCCGCGTACGGCCCGGACCCAGACCCGGCGCCGCTGGATGAACAGCGAGCCGGTCAGACCGGCGATGGCCGCGATCGCACCGGCGAGGGCGAGGCCGTTGCCGGGCTGCTGCGAGATCTGGAAGCTCGCCCACTCCTTGATCTCCTTCTCGAAGGTGATCGAGCCGGCGCCGTCGGGCAGCGTCATGGTCTCGCCGGGCAGCAGCCGATTGGCGCTGCCGGTGCCTCCCTCGACCTTGAACTGGGTCATCTTGGAGGTGTTGAGCTGGTACACGTTCTGCGGCAGTCCGGAGTCCACGCGCAGATCGCCGTGGTAGCCGGTGAGCGCCATGACGGGGAAGTCGAGCGCCGGGAACTGCGAGAACATGTCGCCCTTGCCGGCGCCCGCGAAGGTCGGCACGAAGAAGGCCTGGAAGCCCAGCTGCTCCTTCTTGCCGTTCTTGTCGCGGTAGCCGTCCATCACCTTGATCGCGCCGGTGGAGGTGAGGTTGTTGTCGAAGGGCAGCAGGGGGACGGCGCCCCGGTGGACGACCTTGCCGCGGCCGTCCCTGACGGTGACGACGGGCGCGTACCCGTGGGCGATCAGGTAGACCTTGGAGCCGCCGACGACCAGCGGCTCGTTGACGCGGATGACCGCCTTCCTGTCGGGGCCGGTCCCCTCCGCGTACGTGACGGCCGCCTCGAAGGTCCGGGGGGTGCCGCGCTGCGGGCCGCTCTGCTCGTACGTACCGGTGAAGCCGTCCAGCGTGAAGCTGAACGGCGCGAGGTCCTCGACGCTGTAGAGGGAGCCGGACTTGAAGTCGTCGTACTGGGTGAGGGTGTTGGAGAACCCGTCTCCCTCGATGATCAGCTTGCCGCCCTCGGACTTGAAGAGCTGGCCGGTCGCGAACGCCACCAGCATCACGATCAGCGCGATGTGGAAGAGGAGGTTTCCGGCCTCGCGCAGATAGCCCTTCTCGGCGGCGACGGCGTCCTTGACGGTGTGCGCGCGGAACCGGCCTCCCTTGAGCAGGGCGAGCGCGGCCTCGCGGACCCGCTCGGGCTCGGCCTCGGTGCGCCAGGTCGCGTACGCGGGCAGCCGGTTCAGGCGCTTGGGGGCGCCCGGCGGGCGGCCGCGGAGCTGGCCGACGAACTGCCAGGTGCGCGGCACGATGCAGCCGATGAGGGAGACGAACAGCAGGATGTAGATCGCGGAGAACCACACCGAGCCGTAGACGTCGAAGAGCTGGAGCTTCTCGTAGATCGGCGCGAGGGTCTCGTGCGCTTCCTTGAAGGTCCGCACCTTCAGCTCGTCCGCGCTGGTCTGCGGGATGAGGGAGCCGGGGACGGCGCCGAGGGAGAGCAGGAAGAGGAGGATCAGCGCGACCCGCATGGAGGTCAGCTGCCGCCAGAACCAGCGGATCCAGCCGACGACCGAGAGGGTCGGGCCGCCGATGGCGGTCTCTTCCCTGGGGGCGGTGGAGAGCTGGGCCCCGGCCTCGCCGAGGCCGTCGTGCTGCTCTGTCGGCTCTGTCTGCTCTGTCGTTTCGGTCTTGCTCATGGAACTGTCAGATCCCCACCGTGAAGCCGCTGGACCAGTCCTGCATTTCGGCCACCATGCTGTCCCACGCGCCGGTGAGGAGCAGCAGCCCGGTCACGATCATCATGCCGCCGCCGATCCGCATGACCCACGCGTAGTGCTTCTTGACCCACGCGAACGCGCCGAGGGCCTTGCGGAAGGCGACCGCGGCGAGGATGAAGGGGACGCCGAGCCCGAGACAGTACGCGACGGTCAGCAGGGCTCCGCGGCCGGCGCTGGCCTCCTGCGCGGCGAGCGCCTGGACGGAGGCGAGGGTCGGGCCGATGCACGGGGTCCAGCCGATGCCGAAGAGCGCGCCGAGCAGCGGCGCGCCGACGAGCCCGGCGACGGGCTTCCTGTGGAAGCGGAACTCGCGCTGGGTGAACCAGGGCATCAGGCCGAGGAAGAAGACGCCCATGGCGATCATCAGGATGCCGAGGACGGTGGTGAGCGTCTCGCGGTGTTCCTGGAGGGTCCAGCCGAAGTAGCCGAAGAGGGCGCCGCCGGAGACGAAGACGGCGGAGAAGCCGAGGACGAAGAGCGCGGCCCCGGCGGCCATCCGGCCGCGCCTGGCCTCGGCCAGGTCGGTTCCGGTGACCCCGGTCACGTAGCTGAGGTAGCCCGGGACGAGCGGCAGGACGCACGGCGAGAAGAAGGAGACCAGGCCGCCGAGCACCGCGATGGGCAGAGCCAGCAGAAGGGCTCCGCTGAAGACCGTCTCGTTCACCGGATCACTTCTCCGCGAGAAGCGGCTCGATCATCGAGCGGAGCTTCTTGTCGTCCAGGGCCATCAGGGAACGCGCGGCGATCTTTCCGTCCTTGTCGAGGACGATCGTGGTCGGAATGCCCTGCGGGACGAGGGACCCCTTGGGGAATCCGTTGAGAATGATCTTTCCGGCCGGGTCGTAGAGGCTCGGATAGGGAATGCCGTAGTCGGCCTCGAAGGCGAGCGGCTTGTCCTTCTCGAAGTCCCGCGTGTTGAGGCCGACGAACTCCACGCCCTTGGGCTGGAGGTCCTTGGCGACCTTGGCGAAATGCGGCGCCTCGGCCCGGCACGGGCCGCACCAGGAACCCCACAGGTTGAGGACGACGACCTTGCCCTTGAAGTCGGCGACATCGAGCCGCTCGCCTTCCAGCGTCTCACCGGCGATCTTGTTGGCCGCCACGCGATCGCCCTTGGCGACGGTGGAGACACCGCCCGTGTTGGTCACGAAGTTCGTCCCGCCGCCACCCCCGGACTTGCCGTTGGTGTCCGAGCCGCAGGCCGACAGAGCGAGGGCGGCCGACAGCGTTCCGACGGCGAGCAGGGTGCGTCGTGGGGCACGGCTAAGGCTCATGTGAAAAGTTTCGCATGGACGTTTGGGAGATCTTGGGCACCCCCCTACGTGCCCGTAAAGCCCCTTGTCAAGATCGGCTAAATGCGCATTGCCACGCAAACACGCATGGGGCGCGCCTGGGCGCTCAAGCGGGGTCGAGGAGCTCAGACCGTCCTGAGGAAATGGCTCCAGCCGCCCGTCGGGGCCTGTCCGACCTCCAGCGTACGGAGCTTGGCGAGGATCTTGGGGTCCTGCACGTCCAGCCAGTCGACGAACTGCCGGAAGGAGACCAGCCTGACGTCCTTCTTGCCCGCCATGCCCTTGAGCGCCTCCTCGACGGCGTCCATGTAGATGCCGCCGTTCCACTGCTCGAAGTGGTTGCCGATGAAGAAGGGCGCGCGATTGGACTCGTACGCGCGGCGGAATCCGGCGAGATAGGCGCCGGCGGCTTGTTCGCGCCAGCCGGGGTAGCGCGAGGGCATGCCCTTGGTGGTGTTCTTCGACTGGTTGGCCAGCATGTTGTAGTCCATGGACAGGACCTCGAAGGAGCGGCCGGGGAACGGCACGGCCTGCAGCGGGAGGTCCCAGACGCCGCCGCGCTTGACCGGCCACGTCTGGCGGCCGCCGGGTGAGCTGGCGTCGTAGCGCCAGCCGAGGCGCCGCGCCGTGGGCAGGAGGTTGTCCTGGCCGAGGAGGCAGGGGGTGCGGCCGCCGACGAGTTCCTTGGTGTAGTCGAAGGGCAGCGGGTCGAGGTCGGTCCAGCCGCTGTTGGTCTTCCACTCGGTGACGAACTTCACCGCCTGGTCGATCTCGCTCTGCCACTGGGCGGGGGTCCAGTTGCCGACGGAGCCGGAACCGCCGCAGAAGTGGCCGTTGAAGTGGGTGCCGATCTCGTGCCCGTCGAGCCAGGCCTGACGGAGGTTCTTGAGGGTGTCCTTGATGTGGTCGTCGGTGAGGTAGCCGATGTCGGAGGCGCCGACGCGGTTGTTCGGCGGGCGGTAGAGGTGCTTCTTCGACTCGGGCAGGAGGTAGATCCCGGAGAGGAAGAAGGTCATCGCGGCGTCGTGGTTCTTCGCGAGTTCGAGGAAGCGCGGGAAGAGTCCGTTGCCGACCTCGCCCGCCCCGTCCCAGGAGAAGATCACGAACTGCGGCGGGGTCTGGCCGGGTTCGAGGGGCACGGGGGCGTCGGGCTGGTGCGGCTGCTTGCCTGTGTCGGCGGTGGAGCCGTCCCCGATCGGCTTGACGTCGTCCGGGGCCGGAGCGGAGGTGCTCGGAGCGCCCGGGACGTCACCTCCCTTGCCGGGCCCGGAACCTCCCTTCCCGCCCTGGTCCTCGGTGCTGCATCCGGCGATCCCCATCGCCGCCGCCGCGCCGACTCCCGCACCCGCTCCCAGAAGTCCCCTTCGGCTGATCCGCCTCAACTCGCGCATGACATCCCCATTCGCGCTCATGTCTGACCGAAAGGTCATCCAAACCGACAATGAATGAGATGCCGGGAGGAACGCGGAGGTTCCGGGAAATAGCACAAGAATTTCAGGGCGACCAGATGACATGCCGTCATCCGATCGCCCTGAGGGGTGTACCCGTTGAACTGCCGTACGAACGCGCGGAGCCGGCGCGGTTTCCGCTACGCGCTCCACCTGGGCGCCGCGCGGTTTCCGGTCCGCGCTTCACCTGGGCGCCGCGCGGTTTCCGCACAGGCCTCGCCTACGCGCCGAAAGCCTTCGACTTCCCCTTCACCGGCTTCGCCCCCGCGAGCAGATGCGGCGGTACGAGATCCCGGGCCGGCTCGCTGTACCCGACCGACACGATCTTGTCGCCGTGGTACGTGAACGAGGTCAGCGAGGCCAGCGTGCACTGCCGGCGCCGCGGGTCGTGCCACAGCTTCCGCTTCTCCACGAAGCTGCGCACGATCCAGATCGGCAGCTGGTGGCTGACGCAGACCGCCTCGTGGCCGCGTGCCGCGTCCTTCGCCGCGTCCAGCGCGCCCATCATCCGTACGACCTGCTCGATGTACGGCTCGCCCCAGGACGGCTTGAACGGGTTGGTCAGATGCCGCCAGTTGCCGGGCCTGCGCAGCGCGCCGTCGCCGACGCCGAAGGTCTTGCCCTCGAAGACGTTGCCGGCCTCGACGAGCCGGTCGTCCGTGGCCAGATCCAGGCCGTGGCTCTTGGCGACCGGCTGCGCCGTCTCCTGGGCGCGCTCCAGCGGCGAGGCGACGACGTACGTGACGTCACGGCCGGCCAGGTGCTCGGCGACCCGGTCGGCCATCCGCCGGCCCAGCTCGGAGAGGTGGTATCCGGAACGGCGGCCGTAGAGGATCCCGTCGGGGTTGTGGACCTCGCCGTGCCGCACCAGGTGGACGACGGTGATGTCGTCGCTCTGCGCGGTGCTCATGCCGTGGCCTCCGCCGCGGCACGGGCGGCGCCGGGCAGCGCGGCGGCGATCCGCTCGACCGCGCGCTCGTCGTGGGCCGTGGAGACGAACCAGGACTCGAAGGCGGAGGGCGGCAGATAGACGCCGTCGGCCAGCATCGAGTGGAAGAAGGCGTTGAAGCGGAACGCCTCCTGCGTCTTCGCGTCGTCGTAGTTCCGCACCTCGTCCGCCGTGAAGAAGACGGAGAACATGTTCGACGCCGTCTGCAGCCGGTGGGCGACACCCTCCTTGGTGAGGGCGGCGGTGACCAGGTCCTGGATCTCCTTCGAGACCGCGTCGACCTTGTCGTACGCGGCCTCGTCGAGCAGCCGCAGCTGCGCGAGCCCGGCGGCGGTCGCGATCGGGTTACCGGAGAGCGTGCCGGCCTGGTAGACCGGGCCCGCCGGGGCGAGGTGGCCCATGACGTCGGCGCGGCCGCCGAAGGCCGCGGCCGGGAAGCCGCCGCCCATGACCTTGCCGAAGGTCATCAGGTCGGGCGCGACGCCGTCGACGCCGTACCAGCCGGCCCGGGAGGTACGGAAACCGGTCATCACCTCGTCGGAGATGTACAGCGCGCCGTTGTCGGAGCACAGCCGCTTCAACCCGGCGTTGAACCCCTCGGCCGGCGGGACGACGCCCATGTTGCCCGGCGACGCCTCGGTGATCACACAGGCGATCTCGCCCGGGTGCGCGGCGAACGCGGCCCGGACCGCCTCCAGGTCGTTGTACGGCAGGACGATGGTGTCCCCCGCCTGCGCACCGGTCACGCCGGGCGTGTCGGGCAGGCCGAAGGTGGCCACGCCCGAGCCGGCGGCGGCGAGCAGCGCGTCCACGTGCCCGTGGTAGCAGCCGGCGAACTTGACGACCTTCGCCCGGCCGGTGAAGCCGCGGGCGAGCCGGATCGCCGACATCGTGGCCTCGGTGCCGGAGGAGACGAGGCGGACCTGCTCGACCGGCTCGATCCGGGCCACGATCTCCTCGGCGAGCGCGACCTCGCCCTCCCCCGGCGTACCGAAGGAGGTGCCGCGGGCGACGGCGGCCTGGACCGCGGCGATCACCTCGGGGTGGGAGTGGCCGAGGATCATCGGCCCCCACGAGCAGACGAGGTCGACATACTCGCGACCGTCCGCGTCGGTGAGGTACGGGCCGGTACCGGACACCATGAACCGGGGCGTACCGCCCACGGCCCGGAAGGCGCGCACCGGTGAGTTCACGCCGCCGGGCGTCACGAGGGACGCGCGGTCGAAAAGCGTCTGTGAGACTGGGGCTTCGTATGAATACGGCACTGTGGTCCTGACCTGCGAGTAAGGCTGCGAGTACGGAGGGACGGCGTGGGCTCCCTGTGCATTACGCCGGGGCGTCGGTCCTCCGGGTCTGCGAAACTGGGGCGTCATAGGGATGGCTCACGGAATCCATGGTGTCAGAGCGTCGGACGTTCTTGCGGACAGGTGTTTCACCGCGAGAGCGTGGGGGAGGTCACTGACACGATGATCGGGTTGCGCGGCGGGGGTCGTGCTGCCTAAAAAAGCAGTCGGGTGGAGATATGCATCGCGGTGGCGGACTGGGTGAGGGGACGGACGACCTGGGTCCGGAGCCTGCCCGGCGGGGGAGGCACCGGCGACGGAGGGCGGAAGAACCCACGGGACCCGTAGGACCGAAGGGTTCCGCGGGACCGACGGGGTCCACCGGGCCGACGGGATCCACGGGATCCACGGGCCCCATGTCAGGGAGCGGGAGTAGCCGGTTGGGGGTGACGTACAAGTACTTCGGCGCACCCGACGGCGCCACGGCGGCCCGCGTCCCGATCTCGATGCGCCCGGAGGAGCTGGGCGGCGACGAGCTCGGCATGGGCGGCATGTTCACCAAGATCAAGCCGGAGACCATAGCGGCCATGGTGCTCACCGGCATCCAGGGCATGCCCCTGCACAAGGTGCCCCCGCTGGAACTGGTCGTCCTCCACCCCGACTACGCCGTGGTGAGGCTCCCCATGACCGTGGTGGACCCGCTGCGCGGCATCGGCGAGGAATCGGTCGGCGCGGCGGCCTTCATCTGGTCCACCGTCCCCGACCGCGGCGGCCCCCGGGACGCCTTCAACGTCTACCAGCTGCTGCACGAGTGGCAGGACTTCTCGGTGCGTCTGCACGAGGCGGGGCACCAGCCCTACTGCCTGGTCTGGCCCTGATCACCCGGCCGCGACCGCAGGCGTTTCGCCGCACTTCCCCTTCCCATAAGTGCTGAAGTGAGGACAAACGGCACGCGTTGCGCGGTATCGCGCCTCTCCGGCGCCGCCGCGCGAGGAAGGACGGACGACGTGAGCAGTGTGCGCACGGTGGGTGAGCCGATGCAGATCGGGGAGGTCGCCGCACGGACCGAACTGTCCCTGCGGTCCATCCGCCAGTACGAGGACAGCGGCCTTGTGGTTCCTTCCGCCTCCTCACAGGGCGGTTTCCCGCTCTACACCGACGCCGACGTGGACCGGCTTCTCGTGATCCGCCGGATGACCCCCCTCGGCTTCACCCTCGACGAGACCCGTGAGCTGCTGACGGCCATGGACCGGCTCGGCGCGGACCGACCCGGCACGGAGGGGGAACTCTCCCCCGAGCAGCGGTCCGCGCTGGTCGCACGGGTACGCCGGTACGAACAGGCCGCCACCGAACGGGTCGCCGAACTGCGCGCCCAGCTCACCCGCGCCGAGGAGTTCGCCGTCTCCCTGCGCTCCCGCCTCGGAACGGGCGTCAGCGGGTGAGACCTTCGCCCAGGGCCTCTCGCAGGGCGTCGGCGAGGTCGCGGAAGAAGCGGGCGTACGCCGCCTGGCTGGGCGGGGTCTCCGGGTTCCACGACGCCACGCGCGCGTGGCCCACGGGCGGGAGGTCGGCGGGCCGGGCGGCGTTGGCACGGCTGTCGAACAGCACGAGGTCCGGACCGAGCCGTGCGGCATGCTCCCAGTCGGCCGTGAGCCAGTTCGCCCCCGGGCCGGGCCCGGGGTCGACCAGCCGCACCCCCAGCTCGGCCAGCCGCGCCAGCTCGGGCCACGCGGGCGGCCGGGCCAGATGCACCTGGTCGCAGGCTGCGCCGGAGAGCGCGAGGACGGCCACGTCCCCGCCCCCGTCGGCGACGACGGCCCGCACCGCCTCCTCGGCGGACGCCAGGTCACGGGACCCGGACAGGGGCTCCGTGAGGGCGGCCCCGCCCGCGGGCCGCAGCGCCGCGCCCAGCTCGCCGAAGCGCCCCATGATCGCCGCCAGAGTCGGCTCACCGCCCACGGACAGCGCGACCAGCGGCACCCCGATCCGCTCGGCCACGGCCTCGTCCAGCGCGTACGGGCTCTTCCCGTCGTACGTCACGTCGACGACCAGATCCGGACGCAGCTCCCGGAGCGCCTCCTCGTCCAGACCGCGCCCGGGCCCGAGGTACGGCACACCGGCCGCCGCCAGCTCCCCCGCCTTGACCGGGTCGAGCGCGCCGCCGTCGTGCCCGGAGCCGTACACCGCCACCGGCGTCACCCCCAGGTCGCGCAACGCCGCCCCGGCCCGCACATAGGCCACCACGCGCTCCGGCCTCCGCGCGGCCGCGACCGCCGCGCCCCTGTCGTCGACGAACCCCCACGCCCCTGCGTCCGGCATACGGCTGCTCCCTCCCCGGCCGGAGACCTCCCTCTCCTCCCGCCACCTTGAAGCGCTTCGCCGACCCGCACAAGAGGGCCTGCCCACCGCCCGCGGCGAGGCCGGACGGTCCGGCACCGGGGGCCGGGGGGTCGGGGGAACGCTCAGCCGTCCTGGCGCTCCAGCGACTTGGTGAAGTGGAAGGCGACGATGTCCAGGCGTTCGCGGAGGTAGAAGCGGTGGGCGTCGGTGCGGTGGGTGCCGGAGTCGAGGTTGAGCTCCAGGCAGCCGGCCTCGCGCGCCCGCTCCTCCAGATGCGCCAGGAGCCGGTGCCCGACACCGGTGGAGCGGGCGGTGGCCGCCGTCACCAGGTCGTCGACGTAGAGCTTGCGTATCGAGCTGGTGTTGTCGATGATCCGCCAGCCGGCGGCCCCGACGCAGGTGCCGTCCTCGGCGTAGGCGGCGGTGAAGCGCAGCCCTTGGGCGTGGCCGCGCTCGTACACCTCGCGGAGGAGGCGCGCTGTCAGGTGCGGCCGCAGTTCGGTCAGGACGGGAAGCAGCTCGGTCTCCAGGCGCGGGTCGCCCGGCTCCAGGTCGGTGATCTTCATACCGAGACCGTACCCCTGGGGCATCGGCGGCACCCTCGGGGTTTTCCCTGGACCGACCCGGTGTTTCCCCCGGGGTCGGCCCAGGGTCGGCCGGGTTGGTCAGGTCGGCCAGGTCGGTCAGGTCGGCCGGGTCGGCCCAGGGTCGGCCGGGTCGGCCGGGTCTTGCCGGGTCGGCCGGGTCTTGCCGGGTCGGCCGGGTCTTGCCGGGTCGGCCGGGTCGGCCGCCCGGCCGGACCCGCCGAATTCCCTGGCCGCCCGGCGGATCCCGATGACATCCTTGTCCCGTGAACGGACCGGAGATCCAGATCAGCTTCGCCCCCGGCCTGCGGCTCTTCGTCCCCGCGGACCGCCGCTCGGGGCGTACCGCCGTGGTGACCGACGGCGCCTCGACCCTCGGCCATGTCGTGGAGTCGCTCGGCGTACCGCTCACCGAGGCGGGGCGGCTGCTGGTGGACGGGCGTCCGGTGGACGTCTCCCACATCCCCGCGGCGGGCGAGACGGTCGAGGTGGAGGGCGTCGAGCGCCCCCAGCCGGTCCCGGGCGCCCCGCTCCGGTTCCTGCTCGACGTCCACCTCGGCACGCTGGCCCGGCGTCTGCGGCTGCTCGGGGTCGACGCGGCGTACGAGAGCGAGGACATCGGCGACCCGGCCCTGGCCGCGCTGTCCGCGCGGGAGCGACGGGTGATGCTCTCCCGCGACCGCGGGCTGCTGCGCCGCCGTGAGCTGTGGGCCGGCGCCTATGTGTACAGCGATCGGCCGGAGGACCAGCTCCGTGACGTGCTGGAGCGGTTCGCTCCCGTCCTGACGCCGTGGACCCGCTGCACCGCCTGCAACGGCGAGCTCACCGACGCCGACAAGGACTCGGTGCGCGAGCGGCTGGAGCACGGCACGGAGAGGACGTACGACGTCTTCGCGCGGTGCACGGCGTGCGAGCGGGTGTACTGGCGGGGCGCCCACCACGCCCGCCTGGAGGCGATCGTCACCGACGCGCTGCGCGAATTCGGCGGCGCGGCGGCCCGCTGAACCAGGGAGCCGCGGGGAGCCCCCGCGTCCGCAGGCCCTACGGCCGCTCGGCCGTGAGGTAGCGCTGCACGGTCGGCGCGAGCCAGGCGATGACGTCCTCGCGCGACATCTCGACCGCGGGCGGCAGCCGCAGCACATAACGGGCCAGCGCCATGCCGAGGATCTGGGAGGCGGCGAGCGCGGCGCGCCGGGGCGCTTCGGCGGGATGGGGGCAGACGCCGCTCGCCACGGGGCCGAGCTGCTCGGCGAAGATCGCGTGCATCCGCTCGGCACCGGCGGCGTTGGTGACGCCCACACGCAGCAGCGCGGTCAGGACGTCGTCGCGGTCCCACCGGTCGAGGAAGTGCGTGACCAGGACGGCCCCGATGTGCCGGTCGGGCAGGGCGCCGAGGTCGGGGAGGCGTAGATCGATCTCGGACGCGGCCGCGAACAGCCCCTCCTTGTTGCCGTAGTAGCGCATCACCATCGACGGATCGATCCCGGCGTCGCGGGCGATGGCCCGGATGGTGGCGCGCTCGTAACCGTCGGAAGCGAAGCGCTCCCGAGCGGCTTCGAGGATGGCGGCACGCGTGGAGTCGGAGCGGCGGGCTGTCGTCATGCCCACAAGTGTAGGCCAACAGGCGTTGACACCGGACGACACCTGGATCTAACGTTGCCAACAACCGTTGACCAACACACGTTGGCCAACGAACGTGGGCACCACCGAGCACGGGAGGCAGCCATGAACCACCACCTCGACACGGACGTTCTCGTCGTCGGCGCGGGCCCCACCGGACTCCTGCTCGCCGGCGACCTCGCCGCCGCGGGACTGCGCGTCACCCTGGTGGAGCGCCGCCCGCACGGCATCAGCAACATGACCCGCGCCTTCGGCGTGCACGCCCGCACCCTGGAGCAGCTGGACGCCCGCGGCCTCGCCGGCGAACTGATCGCCACGGGCAACCCGATCACGAGCCTGCGGCTCTTCCGCCGCCTCTCCCTCGACCTCGGCCGGCTCCCCTCCCGCTTCCCCTACGTCCTCATCACCCCGCAGTACGAGGTCGAGAAGCTCCTGGAGCGCCGCGCGACGTCCACAGGCGTGGAGTTCCGTCACGGCACCGAGCTGCGGGCGCTCGACCAGGACACCGACGCGGTGACCGCCCGCCTCACCGGACCCGACGGAACCCCGCTCACCCTCCGCGCCCGCTACCTCGTCGGCACCGACGGCGTACGGAGCGCGGTGCGGACAGCCCTCGGACTGCCCTTCCCCGGCGTCTCGGTGATCCGCTCGATGGTCCTCGCCGACGTCCGCCTCGCGAAGGAACCCGACGAGCTCCTCACCGTCAACGGCGTCGGGGACGCCTTCGCCTTCATCGCCCCCTTCGGTGACGGCTGGTACCGCGTGATGGGCTGGAACCGCACCCGCCAGGTCGCCGACGACGAGCCCGTCGACCTCGACGAGGTGCGCGACATCGCCCGCCGCGCCCTCGGCAGCGACTACGGCATGCACGACGCCCGCTGGATCTCCCGCTTCCACAGCGACGAACGACAGGCACCCGCCTACCGCTCCGGTCGCGTCTTCCTCGCCGGCGACGCCGCCCACGTCCACTCCCCCGCCGGAGGACAAGGCATGAACACCGGCCTCCAGGACGCCGCCAACCTCTCCTGGAAGCTCGCGGCCGTCCTGCGCGGCGACGCCCCCGACCCCGAGGCGCTCCTCGACAGCTACCAGTCGGAACGACACCCGGTCGGCGCTGCGGTGCTCCGCAGCAGCGGCGCCCTCGTCCGCCTCGCCATGGCCCGCGGCCTTCTTCCGCGCGCCGCCCGCGCCCTCGCCGCCCACCTCTTGAACACCCTCCGCCCCGCCTCCACCAAGGCCATGGGAATGATCAGCGGAATCGGCATCGCCTACGGCCGGGACGGCAGGCGCGTCCCCGACCTCCGGCTGCGCGAGGGCAGGCTCTACGAACTGCTCCGCGACGGCGAGTTCGTCCTGATCGCACCCGAGGGCAGCCGGCCGGCCCTCCCGCCGGCCACCCCCGCCTCCGCGGCACGACTCATACGCGCGACCTGGACCGACCCGGCCCGCCGCACGGCACTGCTGGTCCGCCCCGACGGCTATGCCGCCTGGACGGGCAGCGCCGCCCACTGAGAGCCGCCCTCAGAAGACGTACGCGTCACCCGTGGCCAGGACGAGCACGGAGTGCCGGTCGTTCTTCGGGTTCCGGTCGGTGGAGCCGTCCCTCCAGACGGTGTCGATCGTGACGGTCATCTCGTCCGGCGAGCCCGCCGTCCGCAGATCGAGCGCCAGCTCACCCGGCGCCCCCGCGGCCCGCAGCTCACCCGTCCGGCACACGACGACCCGGTCGCCGCCCCACAGGCAGGAGGACGGCAGCTCCTGACCGGCGGCCAGCCGCTCGGAGAAGGCGAGCCGCACGGTCGCCTGGGAGACATGGGAAGGCCCGTGATTCTCACTCACCAGCCGGACACCGAGCCGCCCCTCCCACAGGGAGACATGACCATGGTGGGCGAGATCCGCCTCGGGCAGGACCTCCGGACCCACCGCACGGGCGGTCTCGCCCGCCGCTACCACCACCGCGGCGACCAGGGCCGCACCGAGGAGAGCCTTGCGCATCGCACTCATGCCCTGAAGATACCCATTACTCCCCATATGTTCTGACTACCCATCAGTCAGCGTGTCATCGTGGCAGGCTGACCGCATGCTGATCGCCCGCTCCGCCGCCCTGTTCACCCTCGCCGCCCTCTTCGAGATCGGCGGCGCCTGGCTCGTCTGGCAAGGCGTCCGCGAACACCGCGGCTGGATCTGGATCGGCGCCGGCGTCCTCGCCCTGGGCGCCTACGGCTTCGTGGCCACCCTCCAGCCCGACGCCGAGTTCGGCCGGATCCTCGCCGCCTACGGCGGAGTCTTCGTCGCCGGCTCGATCGCCTGGGGCATGATCGCCGACGGCTACCGCCCCGACCGCTGGGACGTGACCGGAGCACTGATCTGCCTCGCCGGCATGGCGGTGATCATGTACGCCCCCCGCGCCCGCTGACAGCCCCGACACCTATCCTGACCACGCGATCGACGTCATCGAACCCACGCGCGAGGAGCACGCCATGACTGCCGCCGGTACCCCCATCGCCGTCGTCACCGGAGCGAGCAGCGGAATCGGCGCGGCCACGGCCAGACAGCTCGCCGCCGCCGGATACCGCGTGGTCCTCACCGCCCGCCGCAAGGACCGGATCGAAGCCCTCGCCGCCGAGATCAACGACACCGGCCACCAGGCGACCGCGTACGCCCTCGACGTCACCGACCGCGAGGCCGTCCGCACCTTCGCGACCGCCTTCCGCACGATCGCCGTCCTGGTCAACAACGCGGGCGGCGCCCTCGGCGCGGACCCCGTCGCCACCGGCGACCCCGACGACTGGCGCCAGATGTACGAGGTCAACGTCATCGGCACCCTCAACGTCACCCAGGCCCTGCTCCCCGCCCTCACCGCCAGCGGCGACGGCACGGTCGTCGTCCTCTCCTCCACCGCCGGCCACTCCACCTACGAGGGCGGCGCCGGCTACGTCGCCGCCAAGAACGGCGCCCGCGTCCTCGCCGAGACCCTCCGCCTGGAGATCGTCGGCACCCCCGTACGCGTCATCGAGATCGCCCCGGGCATGGTGAAGACCGACGAGTTCGCGACCACCCGCTTCCGCGGCGACACCGACAAGGCCGCCAAGGTCTACGAGGGCGTCGCCGAACCCCTCACCGCCGACGACGTCGCCGACACCATCACCTGGGCCTGCACCCGCCCCTCGCACGTCAACATCGACCTCCTGGTCGTCCGCCCCCGCGCCCAGGCCTCCAACACCAAGGTCCACCGCGAGCTGTGAGGTCGAGCGCCGAGAAGGGGCCGGCGCACCGCACCGGCCCCTTCTCGGCGAATCCCGCGTGACGTCAACCCTTCACGCAGATGACCTGCTTCAGCTTCGCGACCACCTCGACCAGGTCACGCTGCTGATCGATGACCTTCTCGATCGGCTTGTAGGCGCCCGGGATCTCGTCCACGACCCCGGAGTCCTTACGGCACTCCACGCCCCGCGTCTGCTCCTCCAGGTCCCGCGTCGAAAAGCGCCGCTTCGCCGCCGACCGGCTCATCCTGCGGCCGGCCCCGTGCGACGCCGAGTTGAAGGACGCCTCGTTTCCGAGACCCTTCACGATGTACGAGCCGGTGCCCATGGAGCCCGGGATGATCCCGAACTCGCCGAAGCCGGCCCGGATCGCTCCCTTACGGGTGACCAGCAGGTCCATCCCCTCGTACCGCTCCTCCGCCACGTAGTTGTGGTGGCAGGAGATGACCGGATCGAAGGCCACCTTCGCCTTGCGGAACTCCCGCCGGACGACCTCCTGGAAGAGCGCCATCATGATCGCGCGGTTGTACTTCGCGTACTCCTGCGCCCAGAAGAGGTCGTTGCGGTACGCCGCCATCTGCGGGGTGTCCGCCACGAAGACGGCCAGGTCACGGTCGATCAGACCCTGGTTGTGGGGCAGCTTCCGCGCCTCGCCGATGTGGTACTCGGCGAGCTCCTTGCCGATGTTCCGAGACCCAGAGTGCAGCATGAGCCACACCGAACCGGATGTATCGATACAAACTTCCACAAAGTGGTTGCCGGATCCGAGGGTGCCCATCTGCAGAACGGCCCGTTCCCGCCGGAACTTCACCGCGTCCGCGACCCCGTCGAACCTCGCCCAGAAGTCGTCCCACCCCGCCGTCGGGAACTGGTACAGCCGCTTCGGATCCACCTCGTCCCGGTGCATCCCCCGCCCGACCGGAATCGCCTGCTCGATCTTCGACCGCAGTCGCGAGAGGTCACCCGGCAGGTCGTTCGCCGTCAGCGACGTCTTCACCGCCGACATCCCGCAGCCGATGTCCACACCGACCGCCGCGGGACAGACCGCCCCGTGCATCGCGATCACCGAGCCGACCGTCGCACCCTTGCCGTAGTGCACGTCCGGCATCACGGCCAGACCCTTGATCCACGGCAGCGTGGCCACGTTCTGGAGCTGCTGCATGGCGCCGCCCTCCACCGTGGAAGGATCGGTCCACATCCGGATGGGGACCTTGGCGCCCGGCACCTCTACGTACGACATACTTCCTCGATTCCCCCGAAAAGCCTGATAACGCAAAAACCGGCACCAAGGCCCGTATAGGTGACGACGGACCGGCATCGACGGCAGTGCGTGCGATACACATTGTGTCCATCGGCCGACATCCGGCGGCAAACAGTTTTCGGGGCAGGGCCCCGGGAGAAGGGAGCCTGGGAGCGTGCAGCGACAGGCGTACGGACCCGGCCGCACCGGCCGCACACGGCCCGCGGCGCTCACCGCCGCCGCCCTCGTCCTCGGGATCGGGGCGGGCCTCACCGGCTGCTCCGCGACCACCGGCGGCGACGGCGAGGCCACGGTCGACTCGAAGGCGGGCCCCGTCACCGCCGTCGCACCCCCCGGCCGCTACCGCACCCTCTTCGAGCCCTGCCGCGCCGTCCCACCGGCCACCCTCAAGGATCTGCTGCCCGGCGCCGCCGCGCTGCCCGACCCGGAGCGCGACAGGGCGTACCGCGGCACGGCGACCGTCACGTACGACACCGACCGCCGCGTGGGCTGCACCTGGAAGGCCGACGCCCCCGACGCCTCGCACCGGCTGGTCATCGACATCGAGCGCGTGGTGTCGTACGACCCCGCGACGAGTGACGACGCCCGCGCGAAGGAGGTGTTCGACCGCAAGCAGGCCGCGGCGGACCTCCCCCAGCCCCCGCGGACCCAGCCCGGGACGCCGAGCCCGGGCACCGGCACCGGTACGCCCAGCACGGAAACCGGCACGCCGAGCCCCGTCGCCCCCACGCCCGCCACCGCTCCCCCCGGCACCGGCGCCCCCGCCACCGGAACGGCGAACCCTTCCGCGCCCACCGCCCCCAGCCCCGGCTCCACCACCGGTCTGGAGCCCCGCCTCCTGGAGGGCCTCGGCGAGGTCGCCTTCCTCGACGACGCCCTCACGACGGCCGGATCCAGCGGCGGCCACCGCACCGTGAGCGTGGTGTTCCGCACATCCAACGTCATCGTGACGGTCGAATACCTGGAACAGGCGACCGGTTCCGCCGGGGCCCCCGACAGCCGGGAGCTGCAGGAAAAGACCCGGAATCTGGCCGGCCTGCTCGCGGAGCGGCTGGAGGAGTAGCCGCCCGGACCCGCTCCGTGAGCGGACCTCGACCACGTAACGTGTCGGCGTACCGTGGCCGCCGGCCGGACCGTACGACACGCGGCCGGCCGCACGACAAGCGACTGAAGGAACCATGCACCGATCAGCCCCGCGACTCACCCGCATTCTCGCCTGCGCAGCCGTCCCGGTGATGCTCGTCGTCGCCGGGTGCTCCTCGGACTCCGACGGCGGTTCCGGTTCGGCCAAGGACCAGGGCAAGGGCTCGGCGTCCTCCGCCACCCCGCAGCCCACGCAGTCGACGAAGACGGTCGAGCCGGCGAAGTACGCGAAGCTGCCCGACTTCTGCAAGTCGATCTCGTCGAAGACGACCGCCGACCTGGTGCCCAAGGCGAAGACGAAGAACGGTACGGCCGCTTCCTCCACCGATCTCACCAGCCGCGGCGGCTGCTCGTGGAACGGCCTGGACGACAAGGGTGTCAAGGGCTCGCAGTACCGCTGGCTCGACATCTCCATCTACCGCTACGACTCCGACGTCGCGCTGGGCAGCGGCCAGGAGCGGGCGCGGCAGAGCCTCGGCAAGGAGCTGGCCAAGCTCCAGGCCACCGAGGGCGCCAAGAAGCTGAGCACGACCGACGCCGAGGGGATCGGCGACGAGGCGAAGGCCGTCGCCTACGAACTGCGCAAGACGGGCGAGGACTTCCGGTACGCGTCGATCGTGGCGCGTACAGGCAACGTCGTCGTGCTGCTCTCCTACAACGGCGCCGGGTACCACGGGGCGTCCACCCCGAGCGCCAAGACGATCATGGATGGTGCGGTGAAGGCCACGAAGGAGGCCGTGGCGGCGGTCGCGGCGGCCAACACGTAGTCGTCGACTCACCCTGAACACCCGCAAATACGCAGGTTTCCGCGGAGCCCGGCCCTCCCCCGAGGGCCGGGCTCCGCACACGTGTGCCACGCTGTGCCCGCGAGATGTCGAATGACGGGAGGGGATCGCGGGTGGCCGCGGTGCAGCTGACACGTACGCACAAGATTCTGATCGGTGTGGTGGTCGCCGGTGCGGTGATCATCGCCGGTATCGGTTTCGCGGGTTCGTACGCCGCCGTGCGTGAGCTCGCCGTGGAGAAGGGCTTCGGCGACTTCTCGTACTTCTTCCCCATCGGTATCGACGCCGGTATCTGTGTGCTCCTGGCCCTGGATCTGCTGCTGACGTGGATCCGTATCCCGTTTCCGCTGCTGCGCCAGACGGCTTGGCTGCTGACGGCGGCGACGATCGCGTTCAACGGCGCGGCGGCCTGGCCGGACCCGCTGGGTGTGGGGATGCACGCCGTGATCCCGGTGCTGTTCGTGGTCGCCGTGGAGGCGGCGCGGCACGCGGTGGGCCGGATCGCGGACATCACAGCCGACAAGCACATGGAGGGTGTGCGGCTCACCCGCTGGCTGCTGTCGCCGATCCCGACGTTCCGCCTGTGGCGCCGGATGAAGTTGTGGGAGCTGCGCTCGTACGAGCAGGTCATCAAGCTGGAGCAGGACCGGCTGATCTACCAGGCCCGGCTGCAGGCCCGTTTCGGGCGGGCATGGCGGCGGAAGGCGCCGGTGGAGGCGCTGATGCCGCTGCGGCTCGCGAAGTACGGTGTGCCGCTGGCGGAGACGGCGGCGGCGGGGCTCGCGGCGGCGGGCGTGGAGCCGGCGCTGATCCCGGCGCAGCCGAGCGCGGCCCAGCAGATCGAGCCGACGCAGCATGGCCGGCTGGCCCAGCAGCTCCAGCAGCCTCCGCCCGCCCAGTCGGCGCCCCAACTTCCTCAGGCGGCGCAGCCGCAGCAGCCGGGACAGCAGGGGCAGCCGCAGCAGCCGGGACAGCCAGGTCAGCAGGGGCTTCCCCCAACCCATGACAGCCCGTGGTTCGCGGCGCAGCAGCTGCCGCCCGAGGCGTACGAGGGTGCCTACGCCCCGACGTTCGTGGAGGGTCTGGAGCCGACGCCGGTGGCGGTGCCCCAGGGTCCGGAGGATCTGCCGGTCCCGAGCCCGCGCCACGAGCAGGGTCCGGATCAGTTCGAGGTGTATCCGGAGTACGTCGAGCCGGAGCCGTCGGTGGACGAGTTCGCGGACGCCGCGTACAAGGCGATGTGGGACTACGTCGACGAGCAGCAGGAGTTCCCGACCGTGGAGCAGCTGGACATACAGCTGAGCGACCGGTACCGGATCCACCACCCGCGCAGCGCCTCGCTGCTGCGTGAGCTGCACCCGCGGCTGCGCGAGCGCCTTGAGCAGGAGATGGCGGAGAACCACATCCCGTAGGGGTGTGGCGCGAAGGCCGCCGCCCGGAGTCCGGGCGGCGGCCTTCGCGCGTACGGTGTCCGGCTACGCGCCGAGCAGCTTGCGCACCCGGTCGGCGCCCACGGCCAGGAGCAGCGTGGGCAGACGCGGGCCGGTCTCGCGGCTCACCAGGAGCTTGTAGAGCAGGGCGAAGAAGGCGCGCTGGGCGACCTTCAGCTCCGGGGTCGGCTTGGCCTCGGGGTCGAGACCGGCCATGACCTTCGGAACGCCGTACACGAGGGTGGTCAGTCCGTCGAGGGACCAGTGCGTGTCCAGGCCTTCCAGGAGCAGGCGCAGCGACTCGCGACCCTGGTCGTCGAGCGAGCCGAGGAGTTCGGTGTCGGGCTCGTCGCGGACGATGGTGCGCTGGTCGGCCGGGACCTGGGTGGTGATCCAGTTCTCGGCGCGGTCCAGGCGGGGCCGGACCTCGTCCAGGGAGGTGACCGGGTTCTCCGGGTCCAGTTCGGTCAGGATCCGCAGGGTCTGCTCGTCGTGGCCGGCGGTGATGTCCATGACGGAGGCGAGCGTCCGGTACGGCAGCGGGCGCGGGGTGCGCGGCAGCTCGCCGGCTGCCGTGCGCGCGGCACGGGCGTACGCGGCGGCGTCGGCCGGCAGCACCGTCCCGTCCTTGACCTTGGACTCCAGCTTGTCCCACTCGTCGTAGAGCCGCTGGATCTCCTGGTCGAAGGCGATCTTGAAGGACTGGTTGGGCCTCCGCCGCGCGTACAGCCAGCGCAGCAGCGGGGCCTCCATGATCTTCAGCGCGTCCGCAGGGGTGGGCACGCCGCCGCGCGACGAGGACATCTTGGCCATGCCGCTGATGCCGACGAAGGCGTACATGGGGCCGATCGGCTGGACGCCGTCGAAGATCTGCCGGACGATCTGGCCGCCGACGACGAATGAGGAGCCCGGCGAGGAGTGGTCGACACCGGACGGCTCGAAGATCACGCCTTCGTACGCCCAGCGCATCGGCCAGTCGACCTTCCAGACCAGCTTGCCGCGGTTGAACTCGCTCAGCTTGACGGTCTCGGCGAAGCCGCAGGCCGTGCAGGTGTACGCCAGCTCGGTCGTCTCGTCGTCGTACGCCGTGACGGTCGTCAGGTCCTTCTCGCACTGTCCGCAGTAGGGCTTGTACGGGAAGTACCCGCCGGCGCCGCCCGAGCCGTCGTCCTCGCTCGCCGCGCCGGAGCCCTCCTCGGCCTCCAGCTCGGCCTCGTCGACGGGCTTCTGCGACTTCTTCGCCGGGGCCTTCTTGGTCCGGTACTGGTCGAGGATCGCGTCGATGTCGCCGCGGTGCTTCATGGCGTGCAGGATCTGCTCGCGGTAGGTGCCCGCGGTGTACTGCTCGGTCTGGCTGATCGGGTCGTACTCGACGCCCAGCTCGGCCAGGGACTCGACCATCGCGGCCTTGAAGTGCTCGGCCCAGTTCGGGTGCGGCGAGCCGGGCGGGGCGGGGACGGAGGTCAGCGGCTTGCCGATGTGCTGCTCGTACCCCTCCTTGTCCACGCCGGGGATGCCGTTGGGCACCTTGCGGTAGCGGTCGTAGTCGTCCCAGGAGATGAGGTGCCGGACCTCGTGTCCGCGGCGCCGGATCTCGTCGGCGACCAGGTGCGGGGTCATGACCTCGCGGAGGTTGCCCAGGTGGATGGGGCCGGAGGGGGAGAGTCCGGAGGCGACGACGACCGGTTTGCCAGGCGCACGTCGCTCCGACTCGGCGATGACCTCGTCCGCGAAACGGGAGACCCAGTCGGTCTCGGTGCTGCTCTGAGCCACGGTCGGTACGTCCTTCTTCCTTGGTTCCCTCGAAGACTGCTGCCCTACGTCAGCCATTCTCCCAGACGGAAAGGAGCACTCCGAGGTTGTCCACAGGGGAGAAAACACGTTGCCCGCCCATGGGACACTTGACAAGCGAAATAGCCCACCCGCCCCACATACAGGAACGGAAGCTCATGGCCTCGGTCCCTTCCCTCGCTTCGACCGTGCAGCAGCACCTCGCGGAGGGTCTCTCGGCAGCCCTGCCGGAGGCCGGTTCCGCCGATCCGCTGCTGCGACGAAGCGACCGGGCCGACTTCCAGGCCAACGGCATCCTGGCGCTGGCCAAGCAGCTCAAGGGCAATCCGCGTGAGCTGGCGACGAAGGTCGTCGGGGCGATCCCGGCCAACGACGTGCTGAAGGAGATCGAGGTCTCCGGCCCCGGCTTCCTCAACATCACGGTCACCGACGAGGCGATCGTCAGGACCCTGGCCGCGCGCGCCGCCGACGACCGCCTCGGCGTGCCGTACGCGGAGAACGCCGGCACGACGGTGATCGACTACGCGCAGCCGAACGTGGCCAAGGAGATGCACGTCGGGCACCTCCGGTCGGCGGTGATCGGTGCCGCGATGGTCGAGATCCTGGAGTTCACGGGCGAGACGGTGGTCCGTCGCCACCACATCGGCGACTGGGGCACCCAGTTCGGCATGCTCATCCAGTACCTGATCGAGCACCCGCACGAGCTGGACCACTCCTCCGGCGAAGAAGTCTCCGGCGAGGAGGCGATGTCGAACCTCAACCGGCTCTACAAGGCGTCGCGCGCGCTGTTCGACTCCGACGAGGAGTTCAAGACGCGGGCGCGGGCGCGGGTCGTGGACCTCCAGGCCGGTGACGAGCGGACCCTCGCGCTGTGGCAGCGGTTCGTCGACGAGTCGAAGATCTACTTCTACTCCGTCTTCGACAAGCTCGACATGGACATCCGGGACGCGGACGTCGTCGGCGAGTCCGGCTACAACGACATGCTGGTGGAGACCTGCCGCGTCCTCGAGGAGTCGGGCGTCGCGGTGCGCTCCGACGGCGCGCTGTGCGTCTTCTTCGACGACGTCAAGGGCCCGGACGGCAACCCGACCCCGCTGATCGTCCAGAAGTCGGACGGCGGCTTCGGCTACGCGGCGACCGACCTGTCGGCGATCCGGGACCGGGTGCGGAACCTGAAGGCGACGACCCTGCTGTACGTGGTCGACGCCCGCCAGTCGCTGCACTTCAAGATGGTCTTCGAGACGGCCCGCCGGGCCGGCTGGCTGAACGAGGACGTCAAGGCCGTCCAGTTGGCGTTCGGCACGGTCCTCGGCAAGGACGGCAAGCCGTTCAAGACCCGTGAGGGCGAGACGGTCAGGCTCGTGGACCTGCTGGACGAGGCCGTGGAGCGGGCGACGTCGGTCGTGCGCGAGAAGGCCGAGAAGGTGGGCCTGAGCGAGTCGGAGATCGTGGAGAACGGCCGGTACGTCGGCATCGGCGCGGTCAAGTACGCCGACCTGTCGACGTCCGCCGCGCGCGACTACAAGTTCGACCTGGACCAGATGGTGTCGCTCAACGGCGACACGTCGGTGTATCTCCAGTACGCGTACGCCCGTATCCGTTCGATCTTCGGCAAGGCCGGCGACCGTACGCCCGTGGCGCACCCGGAGCTGGAGCTGGCCCCGGCGGAGCGCGCGCTCGCCCTGCACCTGGACCAGTTCGGGGAGCAGCTGGCGGAGGTCGCCGCGGAGTACGCCCCGCACAAGCTGGCCGCGTATCTGTACCAGCTGGCGTCGCTCTACACGACGTTCTACGACCAGTGCCCCGTCATCAAGCCGGCGCCCGCGCAAGAGGTGGCGGAGAACCGGCTCTTCCTGTGCGACCTGACGGCCCGGACGCTCCACCAGGGCATGGCGCTGCTGGGCATCCGGACCCCCGAGCGTCTCTGACCCTCGGCAGGCGCAGGGCCGGCACAGGACCGGCGTAGCACCGCTCACGGCGAAGGCCCCGGCACCTCGTGTCGGGGCCTTCCGAGTGTGTCGGGGCCTTCCGAGTCGCCTCCGGCCGGGGCCGGGCGGGGGGCGGGGATCAGCGAATGGCGTGGGACGTCCTGCCCGACGCCTCGTCGATCTCCGTGTGCGCCTTCTGCAGCAGCTGCGAGGCGAGGTCCATGAGCGCGCGTGCCCCCGCGATCTCCTCCCCTACACGCAGCTGCTCCGGGTCCGAGGGATGCCGGTGCGCCTTGCCCTGGGCGCGGAACTCGGTTCCGTCACCGAGGCGGACCATGGCGGCCGCTCTGGTCCGGTCACCGTCCTCCTGGAACTCCATCTCGATGTGCCATCCGACGAGTGTGTGCATGAGGACCACCTCCAGCGGTACTACCAGGGTGCGCCGCCCGGCCCATCCTTACCAATCGGTGCGTACCTGACCAATAAGTCGGTACTTGTGGGGCGAACCGCCGCGGAGAAGGATCGACGACGAGCCGCCCGACGGCTCGAACCTCCCTCTCCCGTCCCTGGAGCACCCCCATGTCCGAATCCACGCACACCACGCCCACCATGCCCGCCTCGTCCTCGGCCCAGGTCTCCGTCCTCGGCCTCGGCATGATGGGCAGCGCCCTCGCCGGCGCCTTCCTGGACGCGGGCCACCGGGTCACCGTCTGGAACCGTTCACCCGCCAAGACCGGCCCGCTGGTGGCGCGGGGCGCCCTTCCCGCCGGATCGGCGGCGGAAGCGGTGGCGGCGAGCCCGCTCGTCGTCCTGTGCCTGCTGTCCAACGACAACGTCGACGAGTTGCTCGCCTCACTTCCCGAGGAGCTCGCGGGCCGGACCCTGGTCAATCTCACCAACGGCACCCCGGCGCAGGCCCGTGCGCTCTCCGCCTGGGCGGGCGAGCAGGGCGCCCGGTACGTCGACGGCGGCATCATGGCCGTCCCGCAGATGATCGCCGGCCCGGACGCGTACGTGTTCTACAGCGGCGACGAGGCGGCGTACGCGACGCACCGCGCCACGCTCGCGGCCCTCGGCGGCACCAGGTGGACGGGGAGCGACCCCGGCCTCGCCGCGCTCCACGACCTCGGTCTGCTGACCGGCATGTACGGGATGTTCGTCGGCGTCATCCAGGCGCTGGCCCTGGCCCGTACGGAGGACATCAGCGCCGAGGAGTTCTCGGAGCTGCTCGTTCCGTGGGTCACGGCCATGCTCGGTATCGTTCCGGGGATCGCCCGGGACCTGGACAGCGGACAGCATGTGACCGACGTGTCCAGTCTGGCGGTGAACCAGGCCGCGTTCCCCAACTTCCTGACGACGTTCCGGGATCAGGGCGTCAGCACCGAGCTCTTCGAGCCGTTCCAGGCGATCCTGGACCGCGCGGTCGCCGCCGGTCACGCGGGGGACGGTCTGTCTCGGCTCGCGGATCTGCTCACCGTCCGTTAATGCGCTTGCACGGTCGGCTTCCGAACACGAAACTGTTAGACATGACTAACGTTTTAGTGGAGTCGCACGCGTTCCCCGAGTTCGGCCGTCCCGACGCCGGCCTCATCCTCATCTCGCAGTGGCACACGCCCGACCAGGAGCGACGGCAGGCCGTCATGGACGGTGTCATCGACGCCTGGGCCGAGGCCCGGCTGCCGGAGGCGTTCCTCGGCCGCTACTGCCTGGCGGGCTCCGACGGCCGGACGATCCTCAACTACGCCCAGTGGACGGACGCCGCCGCCCATCACGCCTTCGCCGCCGACCCGGCCAACCAACGGGCCATCGCCGACTCGGTCCAGGCCCTGATCTCGGTGGGCCCGCCCGGCCGGTATCGGTACGAACGCTCCGTCGTCCTGCGGGACGGGCCCGTGCGCACCCTCAGCACCACCCGGTCCGACGACGGTGTCGCCCAGTACTTCCATCGCGGCGAGGACGGAAGGCACGGGCACGTCCTGACCGCCCACGACGACGAAGGGGACGGAACCGCGCTGCGGTTCCGTCCCTGCCGAGGAGTCGTCAGACCGCTCGACTGAGCTTTTGCGCGGCTTCGGTGGCCCAGTAGGTCAGGATCATCCGCGCACCCGCGCGCCTGATCCCGGTGAGCGTCTCCAGGATGGCCTTGTCCCGGTCGATCCAGCCCTTCTCGGCCGCGGCCTCCACCATCGCGTACTCACCGCTGATCTGGTAGGCGGCGACCGGCACGTCCACGGCCTCGGCGACCCTCGCCAGCACATCGAGGTAGGGGCCGGCCGGCTTCACCATCACCATGTCGGCGCCCTCTTCGAGGTCGAGCGCCAGCTCACGCATCGACTCGCGCAGGTTCGCGGGGTCCTGCTGGTACGTCTTGCGGTCACCGGTGAGCGACGAGCCGACCGCCTCGCGGAACGGCCCGTAGAAGGCGGAGGAGTACTTCGCGGTGTACGCGAGGATCGACACGTCCTCCTTGCCGATGGTGTCCAGGGCGTCACGGACCACCCCGACCTGACCGTCCATCATCCCGGACGGCCCCACGACATGGACGCCGGCGTCCGCCTGCACCTGGGCCATCTCGGCGTAACGTTCCAGCGTGGCGTCGTTGTCGACCCGCCCGCTCGCGTCCAGGACGCCGCAGTGCCCGTGGTCGGTGTACTCGTCCAGGCAGAGATCGGACATGATCACAAGATCGTCCCCGACCTCGGCCCTCACGTCCCTGATCGCGACCTGCAGGATCCCGTCCGGGTCCGTGCCCGCCGTTCCGGCCGCGTCCTTCTTCTCGTCCGCCGGGACACCGAACAGCATGATCCCGGACACCCCGGCCTCCAGCGCCTCCACGGCCGCCTTCCGCAGGGTGTCCCGCGTGTGCTGCACGACCCCGGGCATCGCGGCGATCGGCACGGGCTCGCCGATCCCCTCCCGCACGAACGCGGGAAGGATCAGATCGGCCGGACTCAGCCGCGTCTCGGCCACCATCCGCCGCATGGCAGGAGTCGTCCGCAGCCGCCTCGGCCGCGCCCCGGGAAAGGATCCGTACGAGTTCATAGGCCCGAGGCTACGCCCGTACGAACCGTGCGTTTACCGACAGCCTGCCGGACCGGCTTCGCGGGGCCGCACCTCCGCGGGGCCGCACCTCCGCGACGCACGAGGGTGCGGGACCCCGACAAGGCCCCGCACCCCGAGAGAAGGCGGTTACGTCGTCCGCCGCCGTCTCGCGCCGGGCCTGCGCTCGCTCGGCCGCGTCACCGGATCGCCCGCCTCCAGCGCCGCCTCCCGGCGCCGCAGCCCGAAGTCGGCCAGCGCCTCCGCCAGCTTGTGCACCGACGGCTCCGGCGACAGCACGTCGACCCGCAGCCCGTGCTCCTCCGCCGTCTTCGCGGTCGCCGGCCCGATACAGGCGATGACCGTCACGTTGTGCGGCTTCCCGGCGATACCCACCAGGTTCCGCACCGTCGACGAGGAGGTGAAGAGCACCGCGTCGAAGCCGCCGCCCTTGATCGCCTCCCGCGTGTCGGCCGGCGGCGGCGACGCGCGCACCGTCCGGTACGCCGTCACGTCGTCGACCTCCCACCCGAGCTCGATCAGACCCGCGACCAGTGTCTCCGTCGCGATGTCCGCCCGCGGCAGGAAGACGCGGTCGATCGGGTCGAAGACCGGGTCGTACGGCGGCCAGTCCTCCAGAAGACCCGCCGCCGACTGCTCGCCGCTCGGCACGAGGTCCGGCTTCACACCGAAGTCCACCAGCGCCGCCGCGGTCTGCTCGCCCACGGCCGCGACCTTGATCCCGGCGAAGGCCCGGGCGTCGAGCCCGTACTCCTCGAACTTCTCCCGTACCGCCTTCACCGCGTTGACCGACGTGAAGGCGATCCATTCGTAGCGACCGGTCACCAGGCCCTTGACCGCACGCTCCATCTGCTGCGGCGTCCGCGGCGGCTCGACGGCGATCGTCGGCACCTCGTGCGGCACGGCGCCATAGCTGCGCAACTGGTCGGAGAGCGACGCGGCCTGCTCCTTCGTGCGCGGCACCAGCACCCGCCACCCGAACAGCGGCTTCGACTCGAACCACGCCAGCTGGTCCCGCTGCGCCGGAGCGCTGCGCTCGCCGACCACGGCTATGACCGGCCGGTGGCCCTCGGGCGACGGCAGCACCTTGCCCTGCTTGAAGACCTGGGCGATCGTGCCCAGCGTCGCGGTCCACGTCCGCTGCCGTGTCGTCGTACCGGCGATGGTGACCGTCAGAGGGGTGTCCGGCTTACGGCCAGCCGCCACCAGCTCTCCGGCCGCCGCCGCCACCGAGTCCAGCGAGGTGGAGACGACGACGGTGCCGTCCGAGGCGCCGACCTCGCTCCAGCACCGCTCGTCGGCGGTACGGGCGTCCACGAAACGCACGTCGGTGCCCTGGGCGTCACGCAGCGGCACACCGGCGTACGCGGGTACGCCCACCGCCGTCGCGACACCGGGGACGACCTCGAAGGGGATGCCCTCGGCGGCGCAGGCGAGCATCTCGGCGCCCGCGTTCCCGTCCAGGCCGGGGTCGCCGGTCACCGCACGGACGACCCGCTTGCCGCCCCTGGCGGCCTCCATGACAAGATTGGCCGCATCCCTCAACACGGGGACACCGGCGGTTGTTGACGCCTCGTCAACAACCGTCAGCTCAGGCGTGCTCACGCCTGTGCGCGCATGACCGCGGACGACCTCGAGCACCTCCGGCTCGGCGATCAGGACGTCCGCCCCCGCCAGGGCCTCCACGGCCCGGAGGGTCAGTAGTCCGGGGTCGCCGGGTCCGGCACCCAGGAAGGTGACGTTCCCATGGCCGGTGAAGGCCGAGGTCACGGGGCTGGTGGTCGGACTGGTGGGGTTCAAAGTGCTCGCTCCCCCATAAGACCGGCCGCACCCTTGGCGAGCATCTCGTCCGCGAGTTCGCGTCCGAGCGCCATCGCCGCGTCGTACGACGTGGGTACGGGACCGGTGGTGGACAGCTGCACCAGCGTCGAGCCGTCGGTGGTGCCGACGACGCCGCGCAGGCGCATTTCGGTGGCAATCTGCCCGCGGCCGGAATCCTCGGCCAGCAGGTCGGCCAGTGCTCCCACGGGCGCGGAGCAGCCGGCCTCCAGGGCGGCGAGCAGGGAACGCTCGGCGGTCACGGCGGCCCGGGTGTACGGGTCGTCGAGCTCGGCGAGCATGGCGACGAGGTCGGTGGCGGAAGCCGCGCACTCGATCGCCAGCGCCCCCTGGCCGGGGGCGGGCAGGACCGCGTCGACCGACAGGAAGTCGGTCACCTCGTCGGTCCTGCCGATGCGGATGAGGCCGGCCGCGGCGAGAACCACCGCGTCCAGCTCGCCCTTGTGCACGTATCCGACGCGGGTGTCGATGTTCCCGCGGATCGGCACGGTCTCGATGGTCAGCCCGTGGCTGCGCGCGTAGGCGTTCAGCTGGGCCGTGCGGCGCGGGGAGCCGGTGCCGATCCGGGCGCCCTCGGGCAGCCGGTCGAGCGTCAGCCCGTCGCGGGCGACGAGCACGTCGCGCGGGTCCTCGCGCTGCGGGATCGCGGCCAGCACCAGGTCGGGGTGCTGCGCGGTCGGCAGGTCCTTCAGGGAGTGGACGGCGAAGTCCACCTCGCCGGCCAGGAGCGCGTCGCGCAGGGCGGCGACGAACACGCCGGTGCCACCGATCTGCGCGAGGTGCTCGCGGGAGACGTCCCCGTACGTCGTGATCTCCACGAGCTCGACGGGCCGGCCGGACAGCTGCCGGACGGCGTCGGCCACATGCCCGGACTGGGCCATGGCGAGCTTGCTGCGCCTGGTCCCGAGCCTCAGTGCCCTCTCGGTCATACTCGCCCTCGGTTCTTGACGTCGGCGTCATTCAGGTCGGCCCGGGAGACGGAGGCGACCGCCTCCGGGTCGAGGTCGAAGAGTGTCCGCAGCGCGTCCGCGTACCCGGCGCCGCCGGGTTCGCTGGCCAGCTGCTTGACCCGTACGGTCGGCGCGTGCAGGAGCTTGTCCACCACGCGTCGCACGGTCTGGGTGATCTCGGCACGCTGCCGGTCGTCGAGGTCGGGCAGCCGGCCCTCGAGCCGTGCCACCTCGCCCGCGACCACGTCGGCGGCCATGGTGCGCAGGGCGACCACGGTCGGGGTGATGTGCGCGGCGCGCTGGGCGGCGCCGAAGGCGGCCACCTCGTCGGAGACGATGGAGCGCACCTGGTCGACGTCGGCGGCCATCGGGGCGTCGGCCGACGCGTCGGCCAGCGACTCGATGTCGACGAGGCGCACACCCGGCATGCGGTGGGCGGCCGCGTCGATGTCACGGGGCATGGCGAGGTCGAGCAGCGCGAGCGGAGCCGTACGGTCCGCCAGTGCCCGCTCGACGGCCTCGCCGGTCAGGACGAGTCCGGTGGCTCCGGTGCAGGAGACGACGATGTCGGCACGTGTCAGTTCGTCGCCGACGGCAACCATCTCGACCGCCCGCGCGGCCACACCCGTGCCACCGGGCTCGGTGAGGATCTGTGCGAGCCGCTCGGCGCGGGCCGCGGTGCGGTTGGCGATCACGATCTCGGAGACCCCGGCGCGCGCGAGCGTGGCGGCGGCCAGCGAGGACATGGAGCCGGCGCCGATGACCAGCGCGCGCTTGCCCGCCGCCCAGACACCGACGTCCGCGCCGTCGGCGAGCTGCTCCAGACCGAAGGTGACGAGCGACTGCCCGGCCCGGTCGATCCCGGTCTCGCTGTGCGCGCGCTTGCCGACCCGCAGGGCCTGCTGGAACAGGTCGTTGAGGAGCCGGCCCGCGGTGTGCAGGTCCTGGCCGAGGGCGAGGGCGTCCTTGATCTGGCCGAGGATCTGGCCCTCGCCGACGACCATCGAGTCGAGCCCGCACGCCACCGAGAACAGGTGGTGGACGGCCCGGTCCTCGTAGTGCACGTAGAGATAGGGGGTGAGCTCTTCGAGGCCGACGCCGCTGTGCTGGGCGAGCAGCGTGGACAGCTCGGCGACACCCGCGTGGAACTTGTCCACGTCGGCGTAGAGCTCGATGCGGTTGCAGGTGGCCAGGACCGCGCCCTCGGCGGCCGGTTCGGCGGCGAGGGTGTCCTGCAGCAGCTTGACCTGGGTGTCCGCGGCGAGCGAGGCCCGCTCCAGGACGCTGACCGGGGCGCTGCGGTGGCTCAGCCCGACGACGAGGAGGCTCATGCCGGCATCACGGCGGGGACGTCCCCGTCGGGTCCCTTCCGGGCCGGGCCCGCGGAGCCGCCGCGGACCGCGGGCGGCACGGCGGCGGCGCCCTCGGCGTCCGCTTCCTCGCCGGCCTTGCGCTGCTCGTGGAAGGCGAGGATCTGCAGCTCGATGGAGAGGTCGACCTTGCGCACGTCCACGCCGTCGGGCACGGAGAGCACGGTGGGGGCGAAGTTCAGGATGGACGTGACCCCGGCGGCCACGAGCCGGTCGCAGACCTGCTGGGCGGCACCGGCCGGCGTCGAGATGACACCGATGGAGACGTCGTTCTCCTCGATGATCTTCTCGAGCTCGTCGGTGTGCTGGACGGGGATGCCGGCCACGGGCGTGCCGGCCATGGCGGGGTCGGCGTCGATCAGCGCGGCGACCCGGAAGCCACGGGAGGCGAACCCGCCGTAGTTGGCGAGGGCGGCGCCGAGGTTACCGATACCGACGATGACGACGGGCCAGTCCTGCGTCAGGCCCAGCTCGCGGGAGATCTGGTACACGAGGTACTCGACGTCGTAGCCGACTCCGCGCGTGCCGTAGGAGCCGAGGTAGCTGAAGTCCTTCCGCAGCTTCGCGGAGTTGACCCCCGCGGCGGCTGCGAGTTCCTCGGAGGAGACCGTGGGTACGGAGCGCTCCGACAGTGCGGTGAGCGCACGCAGATACAGCGGAAGGCGGGCGACGGTGGCCTCGGGAATTCCTCGGCTGCGGGTCGCCGGTCGGTGAGTTCGGCCAGTTGCCACGGTGCTCCTGCGGGATGAGCGGGGCTGCAGGCGGCCATATGTCCCAGGACCGCCCCGTCGAATGCAGGCTATGTCTTTGTGAACGCGTGCACAAAGATGGTGTCCGTTTTGTCCGGCCAAAGTGACCGGGGTCACGCGCCCGGTTCGCCCGAGGACGGAACCGCGGAGCGCGTCAGCCCGTTGAGCGTCCGAAGGGGGCATAACCGCACACTCTCCTCACGATCACGCCCCCGGGATCCAACAAAACGTCCATGATGGTAACCGTCTTCCGGTCAGCCACCCAGTTCACGCCGCAGCCGCCCGGCGTCCACCCGCCAGAAGGTGTGCTGTTCACCGTCGACCAGGACCACGGGAATCTGCTCCCAGTACTCCCGGTAGAGCTCCTCGTCCTGGGTGATGTCCTTCTCCTCCCAGCTCGCCCCGGTCTCGGCGCAGACCGCCTCGATCACGGCACGGGCGTCGTCGCAGAGGTGACATCCCGGCTTGCCGATCAGCGTCACGGTCCGCGCGGCGGAGGCGGCGGGGGCCGCGGAGGTGTCCTTCTTCTTCGTCCGTCCGAACATGCCCTCCATTCTGCGCCGTACGTGACGCCTCCGCGCCGGCCCGGAGAGAGCGGGCCCTCTCCCTCCAGCTTGCTCCTCACCGCCCGCCCGCAAGGAGAGTCACGGAGTGTTCACGCCGCGGCCCCGCCACACGTCGGGAAGTACCGAACAGACTGGCTATGCTCACGCCATGGCCGCACTGGGATGGCTCACCCCTCGTAGGCGCTCCGCCACCGCGCGCAGCGTTCTGGCAGGCGAGGCCGCTGCCGAGGCAGCGCGCAAGACCTCGCAGCAGCTCGAACTGGAGCGAGAGGAAGAGGCGGCGGCCGCGCCCCCCGCGACTTCGTTCCCCGTCGTCGGCGACGTCCGGGCAGCCGCCTTCTTCGACCTCGACAACACCGTCATGCAGGGCGCCGCGATCTTCCACTTCGGCCGCGGCCTGTACAAGCGGAAGTTCTTCCAGCGCCGGGAACTGGCCCGCTTCGCCTGGCAGCAGGCGTGGTTCCGGCTCGCCGGCGTCGAGGACCCGGAGCACATGCAGGACGCCCGCGAGAGCGCCCTGTCGATCGTCCAGGGCCACCGCGTCTCCGAGCTGATGTCGATCGGCGAGGAGATCTACGACGAGTACATGGCCGACCGGATCTGGCCCGGCACCCGTGCGCTGGCCCAGGCGCACCTGGACGCCGGACAGAAGGTCTGGCTGGTCACGGCCGCGCCCGTCGAGACCGCCACCATCATCGCCCGCAGGCTCGGCCTGACCGGCGCGCTCGGCACGGTCGCCGAGTCCGTCGACGGCGTCTACACCGGCAAGCTGGTCGGCGAACCCCTCCACGGACCGGCCAAGGCCGAGGCGGTACGCGCACTGGCCGCGGCCGAGGGCCTGGACCTGGAGCGCTGCGCCGCCTACAGCGACTCCCACAACGACATCCCGATGCTGTCCCTGGTCGGACACCCCTACGCCATCAACCCGGACAGCAAGCTGCGCAAGTACGCCAAGGCGCGTGAATGGCGGCTGCGCGACTACCGCACGGGCCGCAAGGCGGCCAAGGTCGGCATCCCCGCCGCCGCGGGTGTCGGCGCGCTGGCGGGCGGCACCGCCGCCGCGGTCGCCCTGCACCGCCGCCGCCGCTGAGCCACGACCTCCACGGTCGACTCCGGTTCCTCCGGCCCGTCCCGCCCGACTCCGTCCCATCGGGCTCCGACCCATCGGCCTCCGCACGCCCGGCTCCGTCACGCCCGGTGAGCCTTCTGCCTGCCGATACGTTCCGGCTGAGATCACCTGCGACAACCCGAGACCGGCGCGGCTCACCCGTACGTGGTCGAACACCTCCGCACACGTCGACCCGAAGGCATTCGCGGCTCCCTACCCAGCAACGGGCCAGATCACTCCCCGGTCCCGGACTCGACCACAACAGAGCCCGGGCGCAGTCACACTCGGAAGCAATCCGATCAACAACCTGTCACGAAGTGCGACTCGATCCGACTCCAAGCGGTAACGGATACGACGGAATCGGTGATTTGAGCAACTGGGTGTAGCGCTGCCTGTACGAAGCGTTATTCTCCTCAGACGCACAACGGAACCCACACGTCGCCACGACGAGTGAACGGTCCCGCACTGCACGTGATGGAAGCTCTGCCTCTGGGAGTCCCGTGTACCCACACGTCGGGGTTGACGCCTCGGGCCTGGCTACGCTGCGCGCAACGGTCCTCGACCACTTGCGCGGCTTCGTCCCCACCGCGTACGCCGTCCCTGTCCCCGCCTTTGCCCTTGCCGCGCCGGCACCCGCCGGTCCCTGCTATGCCCTCGCCGAGACCGGTGCCGCTGTCGGCAGACGGGGCAGCCGCGGCGGCACCGGAACCTCGACCGCCGCCCGCCGCCCCACCGCCGACAGCGACAGCGCTCGCATGATGGACCTGGTCGAGCGCGCCCAGGCCGGTGAGGCCGAGGCCTTCGGCCGCCTGTACGACCAGTACAGCGACACCGTCTACCGCTACATCTACTACCGCGTCGGCGGAAAGGCGACGGCGGAAGACCTCACCAGTGAGACGTTCCTGCGCGCCCTGCGCCGGATCTCCACGTTCACCTGGCAGGGCCGTGACTTCGGCGCCTGGCTGGTCACCATCGCCCGCAACCTGGTCGCCGACCACTTCAAGTCGAGCCGGTTCCGGCTGGAAGTGACCACGGGTGAGATGCTCGACGCCAACGAGGTCGAGCGCAGCCCCGAGGACTCCGTCCTGGAGTCCCTCTCCAACGCGGCCCTTCTCGACGCGGTCCGCCGGCTCAACCCGCAGCAGCAGGAGTGCGTGACCCTGCGCTTCCTGCAGGGCCTCTCGGTCGCCGAGACGGCCCGGGTCATGGGCAAGAACGAGGGTGCGATCAAGACCCTCCAGTACCGGGCGGTGCGCACCCTGGCACGGCTCCTCCCGGACGACGCCCGCTGACCGCTTCGCCCCCCCCCCCCCCCCCCACAGACGCTCCGCCCCCTTCCCCACCCCCCGCTCGACACCCCTCCCCCCACGTCCCCACTATCCCTGCCAACTCACAGTCGGTGACGCCTCGATGACGCACTGGTCCGATCATCTTTCGCGCGTAACCCAAGTGCCGCGCCGCTCGTTGTGCGGAATGCAGGCTCCCCGTGGTCACACCTTGGCCCCAGCCACTCACTCGTTCGTGTGGATGTGCTCAAGGTGTGCAACCTTCCGGACACCCCGGGGAGTCGACCGTCATGACGAGAGGAGGTGCCGCCAGTGATCGCGAACGTATCGGCGCACCGGCGGGCGAACGCCTTCGCCCAGGCCCTGGAGGATCGGGCGTCCGAGGGCGCGGCGGCCGAGCAGCCCGAGACGTCGGCCGAACCGGCCGAGCAGGGGCGGCTGTTGGCGCTGACGAACGGTCTCGGCGAACTGCCGAAACCGCAGCTGGACCCCGAGGTCAAGGTGGTGCAGCGAGCCCAGCTCGTCGCCGCCATGGAAGCGATGCTCGCAGAGGGCAGCGCGGCCGCGGGCCCTACCGTGCCGGAGCAGCGGACATCAAGCGGACGGGGAGCCCACCGGGCCTCTCCGCTCCGGAAACTGCGTCCCCGCTCCCGCTGGTCGAAGGGCCTCGCCGCGGGCGGACTCACCGTCGGTGTGGCCGCGGGCGCTTTCAGCGGTGTGGCCGCTGCCAGCTCCGACGCCCTCCCCGGTGACTCGCTCTACGGGCTGAAGCGGGGGATGGAGGACATCAAGCTCGGGATGGCGGACGACGACGCCGACCGGGGCGGTATCTATCTGGACCAGGCGTCCACCCGGCTCAGCGAGGCCCGCCGACTGATGGAGCGCGGGCGCGCCGGCGCCCTCGACCACGAGTCCCTCGGCGAGATCCGCCGCGTCCTCGGAGGCATGAAGCACGACGCCTCCGAAGGCCATCGACTGCTGCGCCAGGCGTACGAGAAGGACGGCGCCATCGCCCCGATGGCCCGGCTCAACTCCTTCGCCCAGGCCCACCGGGACACCTGGAACGGCCTGCGCGACCGCCTGCCGATCCAGCTCGCGGACGTCGGCGACGCGGTGAACGACGTCTTCGTCGCCATAGACCAAGAGGTCGAGCCGCTCCAGGGCATGCTCCCCCGCACCCCGCAGACGGGCGCCGTCGGCACCGGCACCCCCGGCTCCACACACGACACCTCCGGCAGGCACACCCAACGCCCGCCGTCCTCCCCCGTCGCTCCCACCACGGGCGGTGGCAGCACCCTGCCGTCGCCCTCCGGCTCGGGCAGCGGCTCACCAGAGGGCGACGGCCTGCTGGGAGGCGACACGGGCGGCCTGCTCGACCAGCCTTCACCAGGCAGGCCTTCGGCCCCGTCCGGCGACCAGTCGGCACCTCCGATGCCGGGCGTGACGATCCCACCGCTGCTGCCGGACCTCCTCCCAGGTCTCGACATCGAGGACGAGAACGCACGCTGAAACGAGTGTGGGCGCCCCCTCCCCGGAGGGGGCGCCCACACTCGTACCGGCACAAGCACACCGTCAGAAGAACACGGACCGCCGCTGCACCAACAGCTTGTACAAGGTGTGCTGGATCTGCTCCCGCACCTGGTCCGTCAGATTGAACATCAGCATCGGGTCCTCCGCCGCCTCCGGCGCATAGCCGTCCGTCGCGATCGGCTCCCCGAACTGGATCGTCCACTTCGTCGGCAGCGGCACCATCCCCAGCGGCCCCAGCCAGGGGAAGGTCGGCGTGATCGGGAAGTACGGGATCCCCAGCACCCGGGCCAGCGTCTTCGCGTTGCCGATCATCGGATAGATCTCCTCCGCGCCCACGATCGAGCACGGCACGATCGGCACCCCGGCCCGCAGCGCCGTCGACACGAACCCGCCCCGCCCGAAGCGCTGGAGCTTGTACCGCTCACCGAACGGCTTCCCGATGCCCTTGAACCCCTCCGGCATCACGCCGACGATCTCCCCGGACCGCAGCAGCCGCTCCGCGTCCTCCGCGCACGCCAGCGTGGACCCGGCCTTGCGGGCCAGCTCGTTCACGACCGGAAGCATGAAGACCAGGTCGGCCGCGAGCAGCCGCAGATGACGGCCCGCCGGATGGTTGTCGTGCACGGCGACCTGCATCATCAGCCCATCCAGCGGCAGCGTCCCGGAGTGGTTGGCGACCACCAGGGCACCCCCCTCGGCCGGGATGTTCTCGATGCCCTTCACCTCGACCCGGAAGTACTTCGCGTACAGCGGCCGCAGCAGCGACATCAGGACCTGGTCGGTGAGCTCCTTGTCGTAGCCGAACTCGTCGACCTCGTACTCACCCGTCACCCGGCGCCGCAGAAAGGCGAGCCCGCCCGCGAGCCGCCGCTCCCAGCCTCCGCCGGCGTGCTCCGGCACGGGCGCGGCACTCTCGGTCTCCTGCGGCTCAGGAGAGGGCGCCGCGGCCGACAGGGGCTCCTCGGGGCCGTGCTGCCCCGGCAGGGCGCGCACGGCGGCCTCCTGGCCGGCCCTGGCGGGCCGCCGCCGGGCGCGTGAGCGGTCGTCGTCGAACGGAATGACCTTGGCGTCCGCCATCGTTACGTGGGCTCCTTAGTCGCCGCTCTCAACAGGGGTGTGTGCCAGCCGGTCCGCGACCCGGTCCACCGCCCCGGCCAGGCGCTCCGGCGGCAGCAGCCCCGGCCCCCGGCTGTCCGCGAAGTCCGCGAAGGTCTCCGCGGTGGTGAACCGTGGTGCGAACCCGAGTGTCTCGCGCATCTGGACCGTGGAGACGACCCGGCCGTGCGTGAGGAGACGGATCTGCTCGGGCGAGAAGTCGGTGACCCCGACCGTCCGCAGCGCGGAGCCGACCCAGGTCACCGCGGGCAGCGGCACCGGCACGGTCGGCCGCCCGAGCCGCCGCGCGCACTGCGACAGGAGCAGCACACCGTCGCCCGCAATATTGAAGGTGCCGCTGTTCAGCGTCGCGCGCCGCGGCTCCCTCGACGCCAGGTGCAGCACGTCGATCACATCGTCCTCGTGGACGAACTGCAGCCGGGGGTCGTAGCCGAAGACGGTCGGCATGACGGGCAGCGACAGATACTCGGCGAGCGGCGAGTCCGCCCGCGGCCCCAGGATGTTCGCGAACCGCAGCACGCACACGGCCACGTCCGGCCGGCGCCTCGCGAAACCCCGTACGTACCCCTCGACCTCGACCGCGTCCTTGGCGAAACCCCCGCTGGGAAGGGATTTGGGCGGTGTCGTCTCCAGGAAGACGGCCGGATCGCGGGGCGCCGAGCCGTACACGCTCGTACTGGACTTGACCACGAGCCGGGTGATCCGCGGCGACTTCTGGCAGGCACCCAGGAGTTGCATGGTGCCGATGACGTTGGTCTCCTTGACCGACGTACGGCCGCCGGCCCCGAGCGCCGTACCGGTGACGTCCATATGGACGACCGTGTCCACCTCGTGCTCGGCGAGCACCTTGGCGATGGCCGACTGGCGGATGTCCGCCCGGACGAAATCGGCTCCGCCGAGGTCGTGCGCCGGCGCGACCGCGTCCACGGCGACCACCCGGTCCACGTCGGGGTCCCGCTGGACCCGGCGTACGAAACGGCCTGCGAGATACCGGGCCGCACCGGTGACGAGCACGACCTTGCCCAAGATCCGCGCCTTCCGTCGGTTCCGTCCCACGGGTTCTCCGCAGGGCCTGTGCGCCACCGTAGCGCCTCCGTGTCGCCGCGCGGCGGCCGCCGTGGGCAACAGGACCAAAAAGGCGTGGCCCCCCACCGAACCGGTGGGGGGCCACGCCCGACGCACAAACAGCCGTCGTTACAACCGTCGCCTACTTCTTGTTGCGACGCTGAACGCGGGTGCGCTTGAGCAGCTTGCGGTGCTTCTTCTTGGCCATCCGCTTGCGCCGCTTCTTGATAACAGAGCCCACGACTACCCTCGCTCACTTCTCTTCACTGGTGCGGGGCGTCTGGGCCCACACGACCTACGTCGGCCTAGCCTACCGGCACGAGCGCCGACGTTGTAATCCGAGGGGTACGAGAACTCCCGGCCGCGCGCTCGCTACGCGGTCCCCACCCCCACGAAGGACTCCCTGAGGTACTCGTGAACCGCCTGTTCCGGGACCCGGAAGGACCTGCCCACCCGGATCGCCGGCAGATGACCGCTGTGCACCAAGCGGTACACGGTCATCTTCGACACTCGCATCACCGAGGCGACTTCCGCCACGGTCAGAAACTTGACCTCGTTGAGAGGCCGATCGCCAGCAGCCATGACCCACCTGTACCTTCCGCACACGACGCCCACCGGCTTCCCCTCCGGTGACCCTGCGTCGCTGTGCGCTCACGCTCCAGACTAGGGGCGGGTGGTACGAGTGGGGAAGAGGAGCAGCCATCGGCCGTTTACCGTGACAGACACGCTCGATTGAGTACATAGCGAGTAAGTGGGCGGTAGTAGTCCGGCCGTACGCCGTCGTCGAGCGGAACGGCCACGGACACCTGCCCCTCCGCCTCGCCGACGAACAGCGCGGGATCGTCCGTGTCGGCCAGCCCGATGGCCTCGATACCCAGCTGACCTGCACCGCAGACCCAGCCGTGGTCCCCGACCACCAGTTCCGGAAGCGGCCAGCCGCCCTCCACCGCACCCTCCAGAACGGCCCTGACCGGCAGCGGGGAATGCGTGTGCGCCCCCGTCTCGCGCCCGGCGGCCGACAGACCGGGCTCTCGCACCATCGCGACACCCCGTACGTAGTCGAGGAGGTACGTGCGTAGACCGAACCGGGTCGTTATGTCGACACATCGCCCCTGCGCGGGTGTGAGGACAAGACATCCCACCGCCGACAGAGCGTCTGCGAGCGCTGCGTAGAACCCCAGCAGCCGATGCGGATGCCCGGTCCCGAACAGCACCGGGGATCCGCGCCGCGCCGCCTCGCCCAGCCGCGCCGCGAACGCGTCCAGCGCGCTCAACGTCCGCTCCGGGTCGATGACATCGGGCCCGGCGCGGTGCGCCGGATCCCGGGAGACCCCGCACTTGTCGGCCATGAGCTGGAGCAACTCCGGCTCGCCCCAGACCCACTCGGGGTCGAGACCCAGCATCACGCGTGGATCCCGCGCGGCGAAGAGGCGGTAACTGCGCAGGCTCTCCTCCCTCGAGGTCGCCACGGTCCCGGCCAATCCCGCCGCCAACAGATGCGCCCGCAGCGCCCCGGTACTCAGCACCTCTCGATGCTGCCCGAGCCGGGCTGTCGAGGGGTCAGAAACCGTCGGACGACCCACCGTTGGCGTAACCGCGGCCGACGGAAGTTCAGGGACGGTCTAGGCCAGCAGCCCGCGCGGCGGGAACGCCGCCCGCCTGGTCGCCAGGACCGTCTGGTCCAGCCGGTCGGCCGGGTCGTACCCGTCCGCCCAGTCCCGCCACTCCACCGGCCACCGGCCGTCCGTCATCCGCGCGGGCCCCGGTTGCCGCGTCCGCGCGTACACCTCGTCCCGCCACGACGACGGGATCACCGACTCCGGCGCGACCGGAGCGTGCGCCGCGATCCCCACCAGGTGCGTCCACGACCGCGGTACGACATCGACCACCGCGTAGCCGCCACCGCCGAGCGCGACCCACTTCCCGCCCTCGACGTGCGCGTGCGCCAGGTCGTGGCAGGCCGACTGCACCGCCCGCTGCGCGTCCAGCGACACCGCCAGATGGGCCAGCGGGTCCTCGAAATGGGTGTCCGCCCCGTGCTGCGTCACCAGCACCTGGGGCCGGAAGTCCGCGATCAGCTCGGGCACCACCGCGTGGAACGCCCGCAGCCACCCCGCGTCGCCCGTCCCGGCCGGCAGGGCCACGTTCACCGCGGAGCCCTCGCCGGGACCTGACGCGCCCGTCTCCTCGGGCCAGCCCGTCTGCGGGAAGAGGGTGCGCGGATGCTCGTGCAGCGAGACCGTCAGAACCCGCGGGTCCTCCCAGAACGCGGCCTGCACCCCGTCCCCGTGGTGCACGTCCACGTCCACGTACGCGACCCGCTCCACGCCCAGTTCCAGCAGCCGGGCAATCGCCAGCGCCGCGTCGTTGTAGATGCAGAAGCCGGACGCGCTGCCGGGCATCGCGTGATGCAGCCCGCCCGCGAAGTTCACCGCGTGCGCGGCCTCCCCCCGCCACACCGCCTCGGCCGCCGCCACCGACTGCCCGGCGATCAGCGCCGAGACCTCGTGCATCCCGGCGAACGCCGGGTCGTCGACGGTCCCCAGACCGTACGACTGGTCCGCGGCCCTCGGGTTCGCCGAGGCCGCCCGGACCGCGGCCACATAGTCCTCGCGGTGGACGAGCCGCAGCGTCGAGTCCCCGACCGGCTTCGCCGTCACCACGTCCACGGCACGATCGAGCCCGTACGCCCGCACCAACCCCATGGTCAGCGCGAGCCGAACGGGGTCCATCGGGTGCTCGGACCCGAAGTCGTACCCCAGGACAGCTTCATCCCACATCAACAGTGCGCGGCCGCTCATGCCCGTCACCGTATCGGGCTCGTTGAGAGCCGAACGACGTGGCGTACGCCACCGTCACCAGGACCAGCACCATCGGCACGAGCATCGCGCCCCGGTAGCTCCACGCGTCCCCGAGCGCTCCCACGAGCGGGGAGCCGATCAGGAACCCCACGTAGTTGAAGACGTTGAGCCGCGCCACGGCCGTGTCGCTCGCGCCGGGGAACAGCCGTCCGGCGGCGGCGAACGTCTGCGGCACGATGACGCTCAGCCCGAGCCCGAGCATCGTGAACCCCGCCACGCCCACCCACGCCGCCGGCGCCAGCGCCACCACGGCGAACCCGAACGCCGAGAGCACCGCCCCGGCCCGCACGACCGTCTCCGCCCCCAGCCGCCGCACCCCGAGGTCCCCCATGGTCCGCCCGAGCAGCGTGGTGACCATGTACGCGTTGTACGGCACGGTCGCGAGCTCCTCCGAACCGCCGAGCACGTCCTGCAGATACTTCGCGGACCAGTTCGACACCGTCGAGTCCCCGATGTACGCGAAGGTCATCACAAGGCAGAGCGGCAGCAGAAGCTTGAACCGGATCCCCTTTCCGCCCTCCTCCGCCGCCCCTTTCGGAGGCGTCTGCTTCCCGTCCACGTACCACCGGCTGCCGAGGAGCGCGGCGGGCAGGAGCACGGCCACCACCGGCAGATACGAGACGAACAGCGGAAGGTCCCCGCGCGCCCCCAGCCAGGCGAGCGAGGCGCCCGTGATGCCGCCCAGGCTGTACGCGGCGTGGAAGCCGAGCATGATGCTCCGCCCGTACACCCGTTGGAGGCTCACCCCGAGCATGTTCATCGCCGCGTCCAGTGCGCCGACCGCGAGCCCGAACACGCCCAGCGCGACGGCGGCCTGCCACATGCGGCTCCCGGCCCCGACCGCGAGCAGTGCCAGGAGGACGACCGGCTGCGCCCAGCGCAGCACCCTCGCGGCGCCCACCCGCGCCACGACCTTCTCCGTGGCGACGCTGCCCACACCGGCGAGGATCGGCACGGCGGCCAGGAACACCGGCAGCAGCGCGTCGGAGATCCCGTACCGGTCCTGGATGGCGGGGATGCGGGTCACCAGCAGCGCGAACGTCACTCCCTGTACGAAGAAGCCGACCGCCAGAGATCCCCGCCCACGCCGCAACCGCGCATCCGTCATGGCGGCACAGCGTAGGACCCGGCCCTACCCATGGGTAGGTGGATCACGGCATCAATCTGGGGAGGTCATCCCAGCAGGGCGAGGAGTTCTCGCATGTCGCCGAAGAACCCGTTGGCTCCGGCGAGCCTCTCCTCGGGTGTCATCGCGGTGAATCCGTAGACGTCCATCCCGGCGGCGAGTGCCGCCTGGACGCCGAGCCGGCTGTCCTCGACGACCACGCACCGCTCGGGCGCGACCCCCATACGGGCGGCGGCGTGGAGAAAGAGGTCGGGGGCGGGCTTGCCCCGGCCGACGTCCTCGGCGCTGAAGATGTTCTCGTCCCTGAACCATCCGTCGAGTCCGGTCGTACGGTGTCCGACCCGGATCCGCGCATGGCTCCCGGAGGAGGCCACACAGTAGAGGACGCCGTCGACGACCAGCTGCTTGAGCAGCTCGTCCACCCCGGCGACGGCCTCCAACTCCCGCTCGAACGCGGCGAACACGCGCGCGTGCAGGACCTCGTCGAAGTCGGCCGGCAGCCGCTGCCCGGTCCGCTCCCCGATCAGGTCGTGTACGCGGTGGATCGCGGCGCCCATGTAGTCGCGCAGCGAGTCCTCGTACGAGGTGGGGTGCCCGAGTTCGGTGAGGTAGCCGGACAGGATGGTGTTGGAGATCGGCTCGCTGTCGACGAGCACACCATCGTTGTCAAAGATGACCAGGTCATAGCGCATGGTCGTACCCTAAACGCAGAAAAGCCCCGCACCAGAAGGTGCGGGGCTTTCCCACAATGATTGTTCGGCGGCGTCCTACTCTCCCACAGGGTCCCCCCTGCAGTACC